>JAUYFZ010000080.1 GCA_030689585.1 Rhodocyclaceae bacterium
AAGGGGGAGGCTGGGAGGGGGATGGGGAATGTGTTTCACGTTAAGCTTGCGAGACTTCGTGCGTTTGATTTGGATTGCAATGCGATTCCTGATGCCGCGATGACCTTGGCGATTGCGGCCCTGTTCGCCGATGGTCCCAGCACCTTGCGCAATATTGCTTCATGGCGTGTCAAGGAAACAGACCGGATTGCGGCGATGGCGACTGAATTACGCAAGTTGGGGGCGACGGTAGAGGAGGGGGCTGATTTTTTATGCGTCACGCCGCCTGAACGACTCCTTCAAAATGTGACTATTGATACTTACGACGATCACCGCATGGCGATGTGTTTCTCGCTGGTGGCTCTAGGCGGCGTGCCGGTGCGAATCAATGATCCGGGATGTGTGGCCAAAACTTTTCCGGATTATTTCGACCGCTTTGGAAGCATTGCAGCCCCTGTCATTGCCATTGATGGTCCGTCGGCCTCCGGCAAGGGAACGGTGGCGCAGCGAGTGGCGGCGGCTTTGGGGTTCCAGTTTCTTGCTAGCGGCGCACTTTATCGTCTGACCGCTTTGGCCGCGATGCGAAAGAAACTGGCCCTGGACGATGAAATCGCAATGGCCGCTATAGCCGCTGCACTGTCCGCAGAATTTCTGGATGACCGGATTTTCCTTGCAGGGGAGGACGTGACGGAGGCTATTCGAGTGGAAGAAGTGGGGGGCGGGGCATCGAAAATTGCCTCGCTTCCCCTAGTGCGTGCGGCTCTCTTGCACCGTCAACGCGCTTGGCGAACACTGCCAGGATTAGTGGCCGATGGTCGTGATATGGGATCGGTGGTCTTTCCTGAAGCGCCTGTCAAAGTGTTTCTGACCGCCTCTCCTGAAGCTCGTGCAAAAAGAAGAGTTAACCAGTTGATCGAAAAGGGAATGCCTGCTAATATCCGCACCCTTTTGCAAGACCTGCAAGAACGCGATGCTCGTGATGCTGCTCGAAGTGTCGCGCCACTCAAGCAGGAAACGGATGCGCAGCTTGTGGATACGACACAAATGGGCATCGAGGAGGCGGTAGCAACCGTGATGGACATTGTCCGACGGAAGCTACCTTTTGTTAACTAACCCGTTGTGGTTTGACGGTTTTTTGGAAATGTCATCTATGTCTGTTGAAATGGAAAGTTTTGCCGCGCTGTTTGAGGAAAGTCTCCAGCGTCAGGAAATGCGTGCCGGTGAAGTGATTACGGCGGAAGTGGTCCGTGTTGATCCGAATTTCGTGGTGGTCAACGCAGGACTTAAATCCGAATCCTTTATTGCAGCCGAAGAATTCAAGAATGATCGCGGTGAAATCGAAGTCAAACCCGGTGATTTTGTGCTGGTGGCTATCGAGATGCTCGAAGACGGCTATGGCGAAACGCGGCTTTCCCGCGACAAGGCCAAGCGTATCGCCGCATGGAACGACCTCGATAAAGCCATGACGGAGAACATTCTCGTCAAGGGCTTCATCACCGGTAAGGTAAAAGGTGGTCTAACTGTTATGGCCAATGGCATTCGCGCCTTCCTGCCCGGTTCATTGGTGGATACCCGTCCTGTCAAGGACACGACACCTTTCGAGGGCAAGGAATTTGAATTCAGAGTGATCAAGCTGGACAGAAAACGCAACAACGTTGTGCTTTCCCGTCGTGCCGTGCTCGAAGCCAACATGGGTGAAGATCGTCAGAAACTCCTAGATAACCTCAAGGAAGGCACGATCGTCAAGGGTATCGTCAAGAACATCACCGACTACGGTGCTTTTGTGGATCTGGGTGGCATCGATGGCTTGCTGCATATTACCGATCTCGCTTGGCGGCGCGTGCGGCATCCTTCGGAAGTGGTCAATGTTGGCGACGAAGTGACGGCCCGAATTCTCAAGTTCGATCAGGAAAAAAATCGCGTTTCGTTGGGCATGAAGCAGTTGGGCGACGATCCGTGGTCAGGTATTGCACGTCGTTACCCGCAGGGTACGCGTCTGTTTGGCAAGATCACGAATCTGACGGATTACGGCGCATTCGCCGAAATCGAACAGGGCATCGAAGGATTGGTCCATGTGTCTGAAATGGATTGGACGAACAAGAACATTCATCCGACCAAAGTAGTGCAGTTGGGCGATGAAGTTGAAGTCATGATTCTTGAAATTGATGAAGATCGCCGTCGTATTTCCTTAGGCATGAAGCAGTGCCAGCCGAACCCGTGGGATGATTTTGCAATCAACCACAAGAAGGGTGACAAGGTACGGGGTGCCATCAAGTCGATCACTGACTTTGGTATCTTCATTGGCTTACCCGGTGGTATTGACGGGTTGGTGCATCTGTCTGATCTTTCCTGGTCTGCGACCGGAGATTCTGCCAAGCAGAGCTTCAAGAAAGGCGATGAAGTTGAGGCCGTGGTGCTTTCCATCGATGTCGAAAAAGAGCGTATTTCCCTCGGTGTCAAACAGATGGATGGCGACCCCTTCACGAACTATGTCGCCACGCATGACAAAAACAGTGTGGTGAATGGCACCGTGAAGAGTGTGGATGCGAGGGGGGCCGTGGTGGATCTCGGCGGTGATATTGAAGGTTATCTGCGGGCTTCCGAAGCTTCCCGTGATCGCGTTGAAGACATGCGTTCCCTGTTCAAGGAGGGAGATGCGGTTGAAGCGATGATCATCAATGTGGATCGCAAATCCCGTTCGATCAATCTGTCGATCAAAGCCAAGGATCAAAACGACCATGCCGAGGCCATGCAGAAGATAGCGGTCGATAACAGTAGTGCAGCCAGCGGTACGACGAATCTGGGTGCGTTGCTCAAAGCCAAACTGAATCAGCAATCGTAAAACCATCATGACAAAATCTGAACTGATTGACAAACTGGCGGTGCGTTTTCCTCAGTTGGCTTCCGGGGACGTTGATTTCTCAGCGAACGTCATGCTCGATGCGATGGCCGCCTCGTTGGTGGGCGGTGATCGTATTGAGATACGTGGTTTTGGCAGTTTCTCCATCAATCACCGCCCCCCGCGCATTGGACGTAATCCGAAGACGGGAGAGAAAGTGGACGTTCCCGCAAAAGCCGTGCCACATTTCAAGGCAGGCAAGGAATTGCGCGAACGTGTGGATTGTGTGAACTGATGGCGTGGATGGCTTGGCCGATTTGGCTGTTGCGAGGATGCGTCTTTGTGTTTTTGTTTGCCCTGGCACTCAAAAACAGTGCGTTGGTTGATCTGAAGTTTTTTCTAGTTCCAGTCTGGCAGGTGCCGTTATCGGCGGCCCTGCTGGGGGCTTTCGCCCTAGGCGTTGTTGTCGGCATGGTGGTGGCTGCCATGATGCGTCATCGCCAGGGTGCGCCGCAGTCATCGTCGCAGTCATCGTCGCAGTTATCGTGATAGGAATCGAACTTTGGTGGCTTCTGGCCTTGCCCGTATTTTTCGGGTTGGGCTGGGTAGCTGCTCGTATCGACCTCACCCATCTACTGCACGAATCCCGTGCGTTACCGCGATCCTATTTCAAGGGTCTTAATTTCCTGCTCAATAAGGAACCTGATAAGGCGATTGAGGCTTTTCTGGAAGCGGTCAAAATCGATCCTGGGACGATTGAACTTCATTGTGCTCTGGGCAGTCTATTTCGACGGCGCGGTGAGGCAGACCGGGCGATTCGAATGCATCAGAATCTAGTGGATCGTGAAGATCTGCCGAATGATCAACGATTGCATGCCCTCGCTGAATTGGGGCAGGACTATCTGAAAGCGGGATTGCTTGATCGTGCTGAAGAAATCTTCCTGAAATTGTCCGACACGGATCGCAAGGAAGAAGCCCAGCGTGCTCTGCTTGAAATTTATCAGCAGGAAAAAGAATGGCAGAAATCCATTGAAATGGAGAGTCGCTTACCCGATACCCGTCAATCATTGATTGCCCAGTTTTTCTGTGAAATGGCGGCCAACGATATTTTGCATAGCCGATGGGATGCCGCCCTTCTGCATTTGGGTGAGGCTGTCGCCCATCACAGAAAATGCGTGCGTGCCACGCTTCTGGCGGGAGAACTGGCTTGGGCGACGGGTCGTCCGATGGAGGCCATCGAGACATGGAATCGCATCGAACAACAAGATCCCGCCTACCTTTCGCTGGTTGCAGAAAAACTTTTGATGGCTTACCACCAAGTGGGGCGCAGCACAGAGGGCGTGCAATTATTGCGTGGTTATATGGAACGGCATCCTTCGTTGGATTTATTGGAAGCAACTTTTCGTGCCGAATTTGATTATGGTGACGCGGAATCTGCGTATCGCTTGGTGCGCGATGAGTTAAAACGAAACCCGACGCTGCTGGGGCTTGAAAAACTCATCGAAGCACAGGCGCGGGTGGCATCGCCGGAGCGTCGTCCTGATCTGGAACTTATTAAAACATTGCTTCACAACCACACGCGTCGTGTCGCCCGTTATTGTTGCAATCAATGTGGTTTCAAAGCCAAACAGTTTCACTGGCGTTGTCCGGCCTGCGGTGGCTGGGAAACTTATCCCCCGAAACGCTCTGAGGAGTTTGATATTACGTTATGAAAATTACTGTGATTGGAACCGGCTATGTCGGTTTGGTATCAGGCACGTGTCTGGCTGAAGTCGGCAACGATGTGCTTTGTCTGGATGTGGATGCCAAAAAAATCCAGCTTTTGAACGAGGGCGGCATTCCTATCCATGAACCCGGGCTGGCGGCCAGAGTAGCGCACAATCGTGCGGCGGGACGGCTGCGTTTTACAACGAACATTGAAGAAGCGGCGGCTCACGGGTCGGTTCAGTTTATTGCGGTGGGCACGCCGCCCGATGAGGATGGTTCGGCTGATTTGCAATATGTGGTGGCGGCAGCCCGAAATATCGGTCGTTATATGACCGGTTACAAACTGATCGTCGATAAATCCACCGTGCCGGTGGGCACCGCAGACAAAGTGCACGCGGCGATTGCAGAGGAGCTACAGCGTCGTGACGTGAATTTTGACTATAGCGTGGCGTCCAATCCGGAATTTCTCAAGGAAGGCGCGGCGGTCGAAGACTTCATGAAACCTGATCGCATCGTGGTCGGCATTGCTTCCGGTGATGTGCGTGCGACGGAGCTGATGCGCCAGATTTACGCTCCCTTTCAGCGGAATCACGAGCGGTTGATTGTTATGGATGTGCGTTCGGCAGAATTAACAAAATATGCCGCCAACGCCATGCTCGC
>JAUYFZ010000081.1 GCA_030689585.1 Rhodocyclaceae bacterium
AAGGGGGAGGAGCATCTCTCCCTCCCAGCCTCCCCCTTGAAGGGGGAGGAGCATCTCTCCCTCCCCTTCAAGGGGAGGGTTGGGGAGGGGATGGGGGTCAATGGGGCATGTTTCATGATGCGGGGTGGCGATTCGCCATGCCCGTTAGCGTGGAACAACACATGCCCGTTTGACTCGTTGTTTCATTATTCACGAGTGGCCATCGGTCATGTGTCGTTAGGTAGCGTGTTCGAAAAGTGCGATGGATTCCACATGCGAAGTATGAGGAAACATGCAAGCAATCCCCGCGCTGCGTAGCGTATAACCCTTGGTGTTGACGAGAACTTCCGCATCACGTGCCAGCGTGGCAGGATTGCATGACACGTAAACAATCCGTTGCGGAGCAGATTCGGTGAGAAGAGATTTTACAATCTCCATGGCTCCATCCCTGGGAGGGTCAATGAGCAGCTTGTCAAAATGGCCCAGTGCTGCAAAACTCTCCGGAGTTGCCTTGAAAAGGTTATCCATTCGGAATTCACAGCGCGATGCCAGTGCGTTGCGCTGTGCATTTTCCTGTGCGCGTTGCACCATGGATTGACTGCCTTCGATACCCAGTACGTTGGCACCCAATCGCGCGATGGGAAGGCTGAAATTGCCTAGGCCGCAGAATAGATCCCCGATGCGGTCATCCGGTTGTGGGTTTAATAACGTCATCGCACGACGCACCAGCATTCGGTTGATGCCGAGATTGACCTGGGTGAATTCGGTGGGCGAGAAACTCAGCGTAATGCCGAAATCCGGCAGGGTATAAAGGAGGGAAGCCGACTCAGTCGGATTAAGTGGGATGGTTGTGTCAGGTCCGCCGCTTTGTAGATACCATGAAATATGGTGCGTATCAGCAAAGCGACGGAGCTGATCTTCGTCGTCTAACGTTAAGGGAGCGAGATGACGCAATACCAGAGCCGTTTTGTTTTCACCCACGGCTACTTCAATCTGCGGCAACCGCTCGGGTGCGGATAGGAGGGCGAACAGCGTTTTTAAGGCAGGAATCAATGAGGAAACCTGAGGGGGGAGCACCGCACAGGAATCCATGACGGCGACATAGCTGCTGTGTTTTTCACGAAAACCTACCAGTGCACCCCCCTTTTTTTGTACATAGCGTGCGGATAGACGTGCGCGCAATCGATATCCAAAACTTTCTCCTATGATGGGCGGAGAGATTTCATCAGGTTTTAAGCCTGCAATATGCCAGAGGGCATCTTCTAGCACGCGTTGCTTGGTGGCGACTTGGGTGGCTGTTCCCATATGTTGCTGGCTACACCCTCCGCAGAGGCCAAAATGGGCGCAATGGGGTGTGATGCGTTCACTGGAAGCGCGAAGGATGCGCGTTGCATTCGCTTGTTCATAGGAAGTTTTCTTTTTATAGACTTCGCATTCGACGAGTTCCCCCGGCAAGGCGTTATCGACGAAGATCGTTTTACCCTCCACATGGGCAATGCCGCGACCTTCATAATCTAAAGATTCAATGGTAAGTAGATGCATATTTTTTGTTAGGCAGTGCTAGAATTCGCGCCCGAACTGAAGCATGGTTCGAAAAACCCCTAGGTGTAATATTTTTTACTTTATCGATGAAGGTACTCAAATGAAACATACTCTGCTCGTTGCTCTGCTGGCCGCTCTGGCCGTTTCCGCTTGTGGTAAAACAGAAGAAGCTGCTGCTCCTGCTGCTGCTCCTATGGCTGCTCCTGCTCCTGCTCCTATGGCTGCTCCGGCTCCGGCTCCTGCTGCTGAAGCCACTGCTGCTCCTGCTGCCCCGGCCGCTCCTGCTGCTCCTGCCAAGTAATTTGTTTGTTTGGCAAAAAAAGCCAGCCGAAAGGCTGGCTTTTTTATGTCTGCGACATGTGATCACTTAAGCTGTTCAAGGAGCAGACCCAGAATTTTCTTGGAGGTTTCGGATTTATCGACACCGCCTTCTTGCGTTAACACTCGAATCTGACTGGCACTCCCTTCACCCTTAACGTGAATCCGATAATGAGCGGAATTTTTATCTGACGGAGAACCTTTCCAGAAAGTTAGTTTCGACATGAATCCTTGGCCTTCTTTTTTCTTGTTGTCCGCTTCTGGGTCCACATAACGAACGAAGTAGAGGCCTTGGCCCCTGTCGCGATCTTCGACGGTGAATCCAACACGATCCAGTGCCAGTCCTACGCGCCGCCACGCACGATCAAACGGCTCCTGAATATCCAGCGCACCGATGCCTTCGGCTGATTTTGCAAGCTTGGCACGTTCTTCCTTGGGAGCTTCTGCGATCATGGCTTTTGAGCGAGATTCATCGACACCCAAGCGCACCATCAAGCGACGCAACATTTCGGCTTCCAGTTCCGGTTCGGCAGGACGGGGTTGCCAGCGAGTCGCTTCTTTGCCCTCGTTGATATAAACCTCATACATGCCACGGTGGCTGATGTAGATTTCTGTGGTATCCGGTTGCGCACCTTTTTCAAGACGGGTGCGGAATTTGTCCCGTTCTGCGGTGGAATACAGGCTATCAAAGACTTTGCCGAGTGCGCTCCGCACATAATCCTGCGGCAACTTGGCACGATTTTCGGCCCAATCGGTTTCCATGATGCCGGCATCGGCCATTTCGACATTGACGATGAAACCCACGTCCTGCCAGAATTCCTTGACCCCCGGCCAGAGTTTATCCGGTGCACTGGAAACCACTAGCCAGCGTTGGGTGCCCGATCGTTCGATGCGCATCTTGTCGACTTGCGGCAATATTTCCTGGGCGGTGGTGGATCCCGATTGTGCTTTACGTTCTCCGGCATACACAGAGTAGGTGGCCGCCCCCTTCGGATTCAGATCCGGCACGGCATAACGTTCATCCCGGTTCGGTTGGGTCAGATCGGGGGGGATTTCCAAGGGTGGAAGTTTGCCCGCAGATTTGTAGTCGATCTTTTTGGATTCGATCAATGCGCCACTACATGCAGTTAGTAATATCGACAGTAAGGCGAGCCAGCAATAACTTGTTGATTTCATTTTGATGAGCTTAGTGAACCGCTAGATTAGATGAATGATGCCCTTGTTCGCGATAGTTCTTGGCTTTATGGAGCAGAAAAAGACCGCCACCGAGGGACAGTATGGCGATGATGGATAAGATGATGTAGTCGTTTGGCATGGTTAACTTTCTAATTCTGACAAGAGAAGGTGAATTATGCTGTGAATGACGAGGTAAAGGGTTCCCGACATCATTAGAATCATCCAATCGAAATCATTTGATTTTGAGTATAGATAAAGATTTTTTTCCACCAAAGAAGATCAATTGACCTGCTGCAACATCTTTAAGAACATCTGCCCAATGTTGAATTTGTTCTTTGTTCATAACTATTCAGGTCCGGTCGGAACACATCTCTCCTCCCCCTTCAAGGGGGAGGCGGGGAGGGGGATGGGGGGAAGAATTCCGCGTAA
>JAUYFZ010000089.1 GCA_030689585.1 Rhodocyclaceae bacterium
GAAGAAAAAGCCAGTGCGAAGCTGGCTTGAGGTTGCTGGTAGTGATGGGGGGACTTGAACCCTCGACCTATGGATTATGAATCCATCGCTCTAACCAGCTGAGCTACATCACCTGAAAGGGGGGCGATTATCGGTTGTCACGCTTGTTATTGTCAAGACGGACAACTTCCGCGACAATGACGGGCCTCGATTGACCCCTCACTTTCTACGGAGACACCATGATTCAGCGCATCGTTAGCACTTGTTTGACCGCCGTACTTCTTGTTGCTTGTAGTGTTCAGGCAGATGAAGCTTCTGTCAGAAAATCCATCGAACCTGTGTTGCAGAGCATGTTTGGGGCCGATTTCAAAATAGAAGCTGTGCAGAAATTACCCCCGCTGGATCTGTACGAATTGCAGGTGGGTGATGACTTGGCCTATACGGATGAGAAGGGAAGTTTTCTCATTCTGGGGAGCGTGATTGATCTGAAATCCAAGAAAAATCTGACGGAAGAGCGTAAAAACAAGCTGTCGCAAATTAAGTTTTCTGATCTTCCGCTGGATCTGGCGATCAAACAGGTCAAAGGTAACGGCAAACGGGTGCTGGCGACCTTTGAAGATCCCAACTGCTCCTATTGCAAGAAACTCGCCAAAGAATTGCAGGGGATGACGAATATCACGATTTATACCTTCGTCTATCCTATTTTTCCCCAGTCCAGCGGTATCGCCAAGGCGATCTGGTGTGCTCCGAATCGTGCGAAGGCTTGGAATGATTATTTGATTAACGGCATCTCTCCCGCTGAAGGAAAATGCGATACCTCCGGGGTCGACAAGATCGTGGCTGCCGGTAAAAAACTCAATATTCGCGGTACGCCCGCGCTGTTCTTCGCCGATGGTTCCCGCGTGCCAGGGTATATGCCTACGGCTCAACTGGAAGAAACACTGAATCGCTTGACAAAATAGGCGTAACTACTCAGGTCCGGTCGGAACACAGCTCTCCTCCCCCTTCAAGGGGGAGGCGGGGAGGGGGATGGGGGGAAAAATTCCGCGTAAAACCCCATCCCCACCCCAGCCCTCCCCTTGAAGGGGAGGGAGATTGACACCGACCTGAGTAGTTACAAATAGGCTACAACAACACCCGTTCGATTCCTCCGGCGTTGATCTGGCGCACCGTGTCTGCTTGCCAGTCTTCGCCTAGGAGGTGTCGCGCCAGTTCAACCACGACGTAGTCGACTTCAATATCGGTATCTTTTCGGAACCGAGATAGTCCTTGCAGGCAACTGGGGCAGGTGGTGAGCAATTTCACTTTGCTCCCTATTTTTTCGACCCCTGCCTCAATTTCCTGCTGTTTGCGGAATCTGACCTGGGTGGACACGTCGGGACGCGTGACTGCCAGCGTGCCGGATTCACCGCAGCATCGGTCTGAGAGGTCAATGGGTTGCCCCATGAGTTCGGAAATGAGTCGGGTGGGTTGGGTGGTTTTAATCGGCGTGTGGCAGGGGTCGTGATAAAGATAGCGATGGTTGGACTGTTCAAGTCGAACCCCTCGTTCACGCAAATATTCATGGATATCGAGCAGGCGACAACCCGGGAAAATCTGGTCGAACCGATAAGTCAGAAGCTGATCTAGGCAGGTTCCACAGGAAACGATGACCGTTTTGATGTCCAGATAGTTCAACGTATTGGCGATGCGATGAAAAAGCACCCGGTTGCGCGTGGTCATTTCCTGACCCTGACCCGCTTCGCCGCTGGCGGCTTGCGGATAACCACAGCACAGATACCCGGGGGGTAACACGGTTGTCACGCCCAGATTGAAGAGGTGGGCCAGTGTCGCCAAACCAATCTGGGAAAACAGACGCTCGGAACCGCACCCCGGAAAATAAAAAACGGCTTCTGAGTCTTCCGACGCTTTTTGAGGATGACGAATCACCGGAATCATGTCGTTTTCTTCCATGCCCAGTTGAGCACGCAAGGTGCGCGAGGGCATCTGGCTGGGCAGGGGCTTGTTGAGAAAGTGAATGATCTGCGCTGGAATCGAAGGACGACCCGAGGTGGCAGGAGGGTGGCGCACCGTGTTCCGAACAGGGGCGAATGAACCCGCCAAGGCGTGCCCCATGCGTTGCGCCGGATAGCCCCAAGTCACCAGACCGGTTCGCAGGGCTTTAATCGTGGTCGCATCGGTGGCATTCAAAAACGCCATGGCGGAGGTGGCCCCCACGCCTTTAGGGCGCGATTGCCGAGCCAGTAACGTGCGCATCAGCATCGTGACATTGCCGAAATCAATATCGACAGGACAGGGTTTGACGCAACGGTGACAAACGGTGCAATGGCCTGCCACATCCTCGAATTCGTCGAAATGCGAAGCGGAAATCCCTCGGCGGGTCTGTTCCTCATAGAGGAACGCCTCAATCAACATTGAAGCCGCTAAAATTTTGTTGCGCGGTGAATAAAGCGAGTTGGCACGAGGCACATGGGTCGAACAGACGGGTTTGCATTTTCCGCAGCGCAGGCAATTCTTGATCATGTCCGCCAGCGTGCCAATCTCGGATTGCTCCATGATGAGCGATTCAATACCCAGCAAGGCGAACGAGGGCGTGTAGGCGTTGTCCAAATTGCCCCCTGCCATGAGTTTGCCTTGATTGAACCGACCGTCAGGGTCAATGCGGTTTTTGTATTCCCTGAAGGGACGCATTTCCTCATCGGACATAAATTCCAGCTTGGTGATGCCAATACCATGTTCGCCGGAAATGACCCCGCCTAAAGAACGGGCCAGTTGCATGATGCGGGCCACGGTTCGGTACGCCGTGGCTAACATCTCGTAACGGTCTGAGTTGACGGGGATATTGGTGTGCACGTTGCCATCCCCCGCGTGCATGTGCAGGGCAACAAACACGCGGTCACGCAGAATGTCGTTATGCAGGGCGTCGATGGCTTCCATGACGGGGCGGAACAGGCTGCCGTCGAAAATTGTTTCCAGCCGGACGCGAAGCTCATGTTTCCAAGAGATACGCAAGGTGCGGTCTTGGAAAGCAGAGAAATGCACCTCCAGATTATCGAGAATGGATTGCCAGCGCGCGCGGGTTTCCCCCACCAGCGACCTGGCTTGTTCACGTCGATCTCCGATCAATTCGACCTTGTCAAGGTTGGTATCCCCCGCATGGAGGGGCAATTCTCCCGTTAAAAATTCATCTAACGCGTCGCACAGGGCCAGTTTGTTGGCCATGGACAGTTCAATGTTGATGCGCTCGATTCCATCGCAATAATCCCCCATGCGAGGCAGCGGAATGACGACATCTTCGTTGACCTTGAAGGCGTTGGTATGGCGGGAAATAGCCGCCGTGCGGGCACGGTCAAGCCAGAATTTTTTGCGCGCTTCCGGCGATACCGCCACGAATCCTGCTCCCCCATGCGAAGCGGCGAGGGCGACCACGTGATCCACCGCCTCCATGACGGCGGCTTCTTCTTCACCGACGATATCGCCGATCAACACCATTCGAGGACGCTCGGAACGTTTTGCTTTGGTCGAATAACCGACCGCTTTGACATAGCGTTCATCCAAGTGCTCAAGCCCCGCCAGTTTTGCCTCTCCCGATTTGAAATAATCGGTGATCTTGACGATGCTAGGCACGGCATCCCGAACCTGTCCGAAAAATTCCAGGCAAACCGTGCGCACCACCGGCGGCATTCGGTGCAACAACCAAACCGCGGACGTGATAATGCCATCACACCCTTCCTTTTGAATGCCCGGCAGACCGGCAAGGAATTTGTCGGTCACATCCTTGCCCAGTCCGGCTTTGCGGAAGATTTTGCCCGGAATGGAGAGGAATTCTTCACGGGTTACCCCTCCCTCGTCGGTCAGGGTTTTGAGTCGGAACGTGACGATTTCCTGTTCGTGAATCTTGCCCAGGTTGTGACCAATACGCTCCACGTCCAGCCAAAACCCCTCTGGCGTCACCATGCGCCAGGAAACGAGGTTGTCCAGTGCCGTCCCCCATAACACGGCTTTCTTGCCCCCCGCATTCATGGCGATGTTGCCGCCGATACAAGACGCATCCGCAGACGTGGGATCGCAGGCAAAGACACGACCGGCCTCATCGGCACGCTCCATCACGCGCCGGGTCACGACCCCGGCCCCCGTGCGGATCGTGGCGTAAGAAACCTCCACCCCGGGCAAGCGGGATTCCTCCACCGCCCCCATGTCCATCAACTTTTCGGTATTGATGACCGCCGACAGGGGAGATAACGGTATCGCGCCGCCGGTATAACCGGTTCCCCCGCCGCGCGGAATGATGGTGAGCTTCAAGGCGATCAGCTCACGCACCAGCGGAGCAATTTCTGTTTCAGAATCGGGCGTCAGCACCACGAAGGGCATTTCAACCCGCCAGTCCGTGGCATCGGTAACGTGAGCAATACGAGTCGCCGCATCAAACCGGATGTTGTCGCATCGGGTATGACGACAGAGGCAGTTTTTGGCTCGATGGCGCAAGCGGGTCGTCTCGTCAAACCAGTGTTCAAAGTTCCGCACGGCGATGCCGGCCGCATCGAGCAAAGCGGCCACCGCCTCATTGCCTTGACGACGACGCTCGATCTCCGTCAGCCGATGATGCAGCGCACCGATCAGCGCAGATCGTCGATCCGCGTGGGCCAGCAAATCGTCTTCCAGTGTCGGGTTGCGACGCACCACCCAGATATCGCCCAACACTTCGTAGAGCATCCGTGCCGAACGACCGGTGACCCGTTGCGTGCGCAGTGCATCGAGCTGTTGCCAAGCCGCTTCGCCTAACAACCGGATAACAATTTCACGGTCAGAAAAGGACGTGGTGTTATAGGGGATTTCACGTAAACGAGCGGTCATCATGCCCACTTACATAAACTTTGATACGTCAATGCCCCACTTCTCTGGCGTTTCGCTTGAGACGATTTTATCGGCTCCGCCGTGACCTTCCGGTTTGGAAAGATCAACCTCCCTGGGCGTGATATATAACTTTCCTCGGCTATCAAAGAAAACACGAATCACCGGTTGCAACAGATTGCCCTCGGTTTGCTCCATCACCAGACCGATACGACCGGATTCGAGCATGACCAGCGTACCCACCGGATAAATCCCCACAGCACGCATGAAATGTTGCACCAGCAGCGGATCGAAGTGAAACTTGCTCCACTCGAACAATTTGCGCAAAGCTTCATGGGCAGGCAAGCCCTTGTGATAACAGCGGTCGGCCGTAATGGCATCGTAAACATCGACAATGGCCGCCATTTTGCCGAGTTGCGAGATGCCGTCGCCCTTAAGTCCGTTGGGATACCCCGTGCCATCGTGACGCTCGTGATGTTGATAGGCTACCTGAATCGACGCAAGTGAGACCCCGTCCGTCTTGTCGAGAATCAGTTTGCTCTGGGTGACGTGGTCTTTCATGGTTCTAAATTCGTCGTCGGAAAGTTTATTGGGGCTATTGAGGATGTCGTCTGGCACCTTCATCTTGCCGATGTCATGCAGCAACCCCCCCACGCCGGCCAACCGAATTTCTTCCGCCGACATATCCATCGCACGACAGAAAGCGATGAGCAGGGTGCCAACCGACACAGAATGTTGAAAAGTGTAATTGTCTTTGTCCTTGATGCGGCACAGCGATAACAGTGCTCCCCCATTGCGCAAAATCGATTCGGTGATCTGCGCGACGACCGGTTCTACCTGTTCGACTTTCACCTGCTTACCCAGCCGCACATCTTGCAACATGCCGTGAATGATGACGTTGGCTTGCGTATGAACCTCCTTCGCACGCCCGGCCTCTTCCTGATACGACACCTTGCGAATCGGGGCGGGTTCTTCCTCCGCAATGCGTTCCATTTCCTTATCTAGCTTCTCGTCGACTTCCACTTTGGTCGGCGCGCCTGCAACATCAAGCCCCCGCGAGGGATCAATATAAACTTCACGAAGACCGCATCCGATGATTTTGGCGACCGTGGCCTCATCACTCACCGCAAAGCTGCTGCGCAAGAACGGATGATCCATCCAGCCAGCACCGAGATCGGCGATATACATGCCCGGGGTGAGTTGTTCAACAGGGATTTTTTTCGACATAGGGCGGATGATACACTCGCCGCTGCCTCTTTTGACTAGCCCACCCCGACCACTTCATTACTCATGGAATTTCCTGCCCTGTTATCCGCCATTATTTTAGGTCTCGTCGAAGGTTTGACGGAATTTCTGCCTGTTTCCAGCACGGGGCATTTAATTCTGGCCGGCGATCTGCTGTCTTTCAACGATGAACGCGGCAAGTTGTTTCATATCGTCATTCAATCCGGGGCCATTCTGGCCGTCTGCTGGGAATATCGAGCAAAAATCGCCAGCGTGCTGGCCGGTCTTTCGCACCACGAGGCGATTCCACGATGGGCGGCACGTCGATTCGTGCTGAATCTGGCGATTGCCTTTTTGCCCCTGGCCCTCTTGGGGCTGGCTTTCGGCAAGGCGATCAAGGCCTCGCTGTTTAATCCTCCGGTGGTCGCCGCCGCCTTCATTCTCGGTGCTTTTATCATTCTCTGGGCAGAACGACGACAGCATCACATCCGCATCGACAATGTGGACGATTTGATGCCGCTGGATGCCTTCAAGCTGGGGATCGCGCAAGCCTTTGCCCTGATTCCCGGCACGTCCCGTTCAGGGGCCACCATCATCGGCGGGATGCTGTTCGGCCTGTCGCGCCGTGCGGCCACCGAGTTTTCTTTTTTTCTGGCCATTCCCACGCTCTTAATCGCAACGGCCTATCAGCTTTGGAAAGAGCGTGCACTGTTGTCTTGGGATGACCTCGGCCTCTGGGTCGCCGGTTTTCTGGCCGCCTTTGTCTCAGCGTTTTTATGTGTGCGCTGGCTGCTGCGTTACATCTCGACCCACGACTTCACCCTGTTTGCTTGGTATCGCATCGCGTTTGGTCTTGTGGTGATCGTGACTTGGCAGACCGGCTGGGTAGCCTGGTCTGCCTAAACAATCACGGCTCTATGTGGTTTGTAGTGGGTAATCGAAGCGGTTGTTGCGGCCTC
>JAUYFZ010000090.1 GCA_030689585.1 Rhodocyclaceae bacterium
GGAGAGATGCTCCTCCCCCTTGAAGGGGAGGGAGAGATGCTCCTCCCCCTTCAAGGGGGAGGCTGGGAGGGGGATGGGGTGAAACATGTGGCAAGAACTTTCGCAACAATTAATAAAATCAGAATTTCCATTGCAGGAGCCAATGGTCGCATGGGACGTACGTTGATCGAAGCCGTCTTGGCCGCATCCGATACGGAGCTGGCCGCCACTTTTGACCTAGGCGACGATGTGGAAGTGGCCCTCGAAAACGCGCAATGTCTGATCGACTTCACCCGACCTGAAGGCACGTTAAAGCATCTGGACATTTGTCGACGACGCGGTGTGCACATGGTCATTGGCACCACGGGGTTTTCGTCTGAACAGAAATTGTTGATTCAAGAAGCCTCCCGCGACATTCCCATCGTTTTCGCCCCCAACATGGCGGTAGGGGTTAACGTGGTGTTTCGGCTGCTCGATGTGGCCGCACGTATTCTGAATGAAGGTTTTGATGTGGAAGTGATCGAAGCTCATCATCGCCACAAAGTCGATGCCCCTTCAGGCACTGCCCTTCGTATGGGGGAAGTCGTGGCGACGGCATTGGGCCGCAATTTGGCCGACTGCGCAGTCTATGGTCGTGAGGGACATACGGGAGAACGTCCTGCCACGCAGATCGGTTTTTCCACCATCAGAGGCGGCGATATCGTCGGAGATCATACGGTGCTCTTTGCCGGCGCGGGTGAGCGTGTTGAAATCACTCACAAAGCCGCCAGCCGGATGCCTTATGCACAAGGCTCCTTACGTGCAGCGCGTTTTCTGGCAGACAAAACCTGCGGGTTGTTCGATATGCAGGATGTGCTGGGTTTGTAGACCATGCCAACTATTGGAGTAATTCCCGCCGCGCCTTGGCGGTTACGCACATTCAGCGTGCTTCCAGAGTGGCAATTGGCCGTGACATTCAATGATGGTTTAACAGGAGTCGTTGATGTTTCTGCGTTAGTACATGGCGCGGATGCAGGTGTCTTCGAAGCACTGCGAGATCCCGTTTTTTTCGCACGAGCCTACCTTGATTACGGAGCAATCACGTGGCCTAATGGGGCTGATCTTGCCCCCGACGCGATGAATACTGAAATTCGTCACAACGGCATGTGGCGTATTCTGAATTAATCACGCAACAAATATCGAATTTCAAAAGAGGGCAAGACCAAGCCATCCAAGTCTCCCAACTCCCCCATGATCCACGTCGATTCTGGCGCACCCAATCCGGCGACGGTGCCGGGGTTGACGAGCCAGCTTCGATCTCCTTTGATATTCGCTTGTTGTCGTATCTCCGGTTTATGGCTGTGGCCGCAGCAAACAAGGTCGTAATCTCCCGTGCAGGCCATCGCTCGACCATAATGGGGATAGTGTGTGACGAAGACACGTTTCTCCCCTAGCGTTATGTCGGCATCGCGTCCGTGATAGTGCAACAAACCTTCCGAATGACAGGCCAGACGCGCTAACGCCACCAGATCCCCTAGGTTGTTGCCGTGAATCATGTGAATCGGCAACCCCAGTTTAAGGGCTGCTTTGACCGTATTAACACCGATCAAATCGCCACAATGGATGACGGCTTCCGCCCCTTCATTCTTCGCCGCTTCCACGGCTGCGGCCAGCAGGGGGCCTCGGTCATGGCTGTCGGAGACGATGCAAATCTTCATATCATCAGCGGGCCGTCGTAATTCTCAAGTTTTTGAAGATCATCCTTAGTGGCACCGGAACGAACGCCCTGCATCTGGCGTTCATGGTCGGATTGCACTTGCAATAAGGTGATGAGGCAATCGCCCAAGTTATCAAAACCTGTCTTACCGGTGCCAAACTGCGTGGTTTCGTTGTAGAAAAACTGGGCGCGGAAACGATTGTCGGACAGTTTGAAAACGACAAAATGAGCACCGCGTTCTTTCCAATAAACAACAGGACAATCATCCACTTCGCCACTCCCTGGAACCTCCTCGATCTCGGCTTCGGCGGTATCAACGGGGACAGCGTGTCCGTAGCGTTCCAGAAGGGTTTGATTCACGAGACTCATCTCGCTATCAGTGAAGACAGTGTAGGACATGATGATTTTGGACATAGAATGCAGGGCATACGAATTTAC
Source organism: Rhodocyclaceae bacterium (assembly GCA_030689585.1). Classification (GTDB taxonomy): domain Bacteria; phylum Pseudomonadota; class Gammaproteobacteria; order Burkholderiales; family Rhodocyclaceae; genus Nitricoxidivorans. Next base: position 2,114 of record JAUYFZ010000090.1, read on the forward strand.
CACGGCATCTCTCATTTCCCCCAAAACTATGTCTGCCCAAGAAGAAATCAAGGAAATCAAGAAAACCACCTGCTATATGTGCGCATGTCGTTGCGGCATTCGTGTGCATTTATACAATGGTGAAGTCCGTTATATCGACGGGAATCCCGATCATCCGCTGAACAAAGGGGTGATTTGCGCCAAGGGGTCTGCGGGCATCATGAAGCAGTATTCCCCAGCACGGCTGACTCAGCCGCTACGTCGCAAAACAGGGGCGGATCGCGGAGCGGGGGAATTTGAACCCATTTCATGGGAAGAAGCTTTCTCGATGTTGAGTGAGCGACTGGGCAAAATTCGTGCAACGGACCCCAAGAAGTTTGCGCTCTTCACCGGACGTGACCAGATGCAGGCACTCACGGGTCTATTCGCCCGACAGTTCGGCACCCCCAACTACGCGGCGCATGGCGGATTGTGTTCGGTCAACATGGCGGCCGGCATGATCTACACCATCGGCGGGTCCTTCTGGGAATTTGGTGGGCCGGATCTCGATCGGGCTAAACTTTTTGTGATGATCGGCACGGCGGAGGACCATCACTCTAATCCGCTCAAAATCGCCTTGTCCAAGTTCAAACGGGATGGGGGCCGGTTCGTTTCCATCAATCCGGTGCGCACAGGGTATTCAGCGATTGCCGATGAGTGGGTTCCCATTCGTCCCGGCACAGACGGCGCGTTACTGTTGGCTTTTATTCACGAAATTCTGGCGCACGGTCTGTACGACCGTGAGTTTCTGGTGCGCTATACCAATGCCGGTCAACTTATCAATGTCGATGAGAAAAACGACGAGTTCGGGATGTTCCTGCGCACAGAAGGGCCCGAAGAGGAAGCCTGCTACGACCCACAGGACAAGCTGTGGTGGGATCGGAACACTCAAAAAGCCATTGTCACCCATACGCCGGGAGCCGATCCTTTTTTACTGGGCGAATTCAAATTGCGCGACGGAACCCCCGTCAAGCCTGCCTTTCAATTGCTGCAAGATCGTGTCAAGGATTACACGCCGGAATGGGCGGAAGGTGTCACCGGCATTCCGGCGGACACCATCCGGCGACTGGCTTACGAGATGGGCGTGACAGCGCGTGACCAAAAGATCGAACTGCCTATTGCATGGACAGATTCCTGGGGTACCGAACACAATACTGTCACGGGCAACCCAGTTGCTTTCCACGCCATGCGGGGATTAGCCGCGCATTCCAACGGGTTTCAAAGTATTCGTGCGCTGGCTATTCTGATGTCTATCTTGGGCACTATCGACCGTCCGGGTGGATTTCGTCATAAGGTTCCCTTCCCTCGTCCGATCCCGCCTTGCGCCCGTCCGCCGAACAATCCATTGGCGGTGCAACCCAACAAACCGCTGGCGGGTATACCGTTAGGCTGGCCTTCCGATCCCGATGATCTTTTTGTGGATAAGGACGGCAATCCCGTGCGCCTCGACAAGGGGTTTTCTTGGGAATATCCGCTGTCCGTCCACGGATTGATGCACAACGCCATCACCAACGCTTGGCGCGGCGATCCTTACAAGATCGACACGTTGATGATCTTCATGGCCAACATGGCGTGGAATTCGACGATGAATACCAGCGAAGTCCGGAAAATGTTGAACGACAAGGACGAGCAAGGTGAATTCAAGATTCCTTTCATCGTGGTGGCCGACGCTTTTCAGTCGGAAACCTCTGCATTTGCCGATTTGGTGTTGCCCGATACCACGTATCTCGAACGCCATGATGTCATGTCACTGTTGGATCGCCCCATTTCGGAATTTGACGGACCCGTGGATTCCGTGCGACTTCCCGTATTGCCGCCTACCGGCGAATGTAAGCCGTTTCAGGAGGTATTGATCGAGCTGGGCACGCGGCTCAAATTGCCGGCTTTCGTCACCTCGGACGGGTCACGCAAATACCGTGACTATCCTGATTTCATTGTTAATTTTGAAACGGAACCGGGTTCCGGCATCGGTTTTCTGGCGGGCTGGCGTGGCAAGGGTGGCGAAAAATTCATGCGCGGGGAACCCAACCCCAACCAGTGGGAAATGTATGCGAAAAACAATTGCGTTTTTCACCACGAACTGCCCAAGAGTTATCAGTACATGCGTAACTGGAATCGGGGGTATCTCGAATGGAGCCAGCGTAGCCGTATTACCCGCTATGCCGAACCTATTCTTATTCATATTTATTCCGAGGTATTGCAAAAGTTCCGCGCCGCTGCGCAAGGAAAGGGTTTTTCTCGCAAGCCCCCGGAACATCTTAAAAAGCGCATTGAAACTTGGTTCGATCCCTTACCGTTTTATGCCGACACTTTGGAAGGCCAGATCAGCGACAAACAGAAATATCCGCTGGCGGCCATTACGCAACGTCCCATGGCGATGTATCACTCATGGGATTCACAAAATGCATGGTTGCGACAAATTCACGCGCATAACGTGCTCTTCGTTAACACGCGCACCGCACGTCTGTCCAAAATTGAAGATAACGATTGGATATGGGTCGAAAGTCAGTGGGGACGTGTGCGCTGTATCGCAAAACATTCGGAAGCGGTGGAACCTGGAACTGTCTGGACATGGAACGCCATCGGCAAAGCCGCAGGTGCTTGGAATCTCACCCCGGATGCGAATGAATCACAACGGGGATTTTTGCTCAATCACTTGATTTCCGAAGAACTTCCTGGGGCCATTTCCAATTCTGATCCCATCACGGGGCAAGCCGCATGGTATGACGTGCGGGTGCGAATTTATAAAGCGGAAGCGGGCGAACCGAAAGTCACCTCGCCGCAATTTGAACCACTGAAACCCTATCCCGGCCAAATGGAGCGGAAATCTGTATGGAATTATTTTGCGGGAGGCAAGAAATAACATGCAACTCGCTCTCGTGATTGACCTGAATGTTTGCGTGGGTTGCCACGCCTGTGTCATCAATTGCAAGGAATGGAATACTTCCGGCACGGCAGGCCCGATGACGGACCTCAATCCTTATGGGAAAGACCCCACAGGCACGTTTTTCAATCGGGTGCAGACTTTTGAAGTGGGAACATTTCCTGACACGGAAGTTGTTCATTTCCCGAAATCCTGTTTGCATTGCGAAGAACCGCCCTGCGTGCCTGTTTGCCCTACAGGGGCTTCCTATAAGCGGGTTGAAGACGGCATTGTGCTGGTTAATTACGACCAGTGCATCGGTTGCAAATATTGCTCCTGGGCTTGTCCTTATGGTGCAAGGGAGTTCGATGAAACACAGCGCGTGATGAAAAAATGCACTTTATGTGTTGATCGCATTTACGACACCCATCTCACCGAAGAAGAACGCCGTCCTGCCTGTGTGCGTGCGTGTCCCACGGGGGCTCGATTGTTCGGCGATATTCACGATCCGGCTTCAGAAGTTTCTATTGCCATCCGCGAGTCAGGGGGGTATCCGCTCATGCCAGAATGGGGTACTCAACCGGCCAATCATTATTTGCCGCGTCGCAAAACAAGGCTACGTATTCGCAAGGATGAATTGGATCGCGCCGACAACCCTCTCAAGATCGACGGCCAGTTACCTACGCCAGACAGAACCGCACCATCGCTTGACGATATTGCTTCTTGGTAAAATTATTTATGCATCCCGCCTTCTCCGTTATTTTTCTCACCACCCTGATCGGTGTCGGTCAAGGAATTTTCCTTGCGTTATTTACCGTGGAATCCTATGCGGCTTTTGGGCTTTTGCCGGTTCAGGAAGACAGTTATTACGCGATCGGATGTGCCTTGTCACTTCTATTTCTCATCGCGGGTCTGATCGCCTCCCTTTTTCATCTTGGTCGCCCCGAACGTGCCTGGCGTAGCGCGGCACAATGGCGAACTTCCTGGCTATCGAGAGAGGTCGTTGCATTACCTGCCTTTATGGGAGCCTTGGCCCTCTATGGCTTGGCTCATCTCATCGGTTTTAATCCCACGCTCACGACATTGCCGAGTGGAACTCCTGTCACCGTCACGCTCATCCTGGGAACGGGAGCGACACTTCTGGCCTTCGCGCTCTTTTTGTGTACTGGCATGATCTATGCCTGTTTGCGCTTTATCCAAGCATGGCATAGCCCACTCACAGTCATTAATTACGTGTTATTCGGGGGGGCTTCCGGTTTCACCCTAGCTGCTGCCCACGCGTCGATCGCTGCGCCCGATCTTGTCATCTTTCTAGCGGGGTGGGCCTTGGTCATCACGCTTTTAGGGCTGACAGGATGGCTTGCTTCGCGGACACGCAACACGCGCATCAAACCGAAATCTACCCTTCCGACCGCCATTGGCATTAAGCATCCTCACATTGCACAAGCCTCCCAAGGATTGATGGGCGGATCTTTCAATACTCGTGAATTCTTTCATGGCAACACTCAAAAAATGTTGCAAGGGTTGCAAGGATTTTCTTTTGTGTGCGCTTTCGTGCTGCCCACTGTGCTTCTCGTCATTGGGCTATCGTCCGCCTCATCGGGTTGGTTACTGACGGCTTTCATCTGTCAATACGCGGGATTACTGGCTGAACGCTGGCTCTTCTTCGCACAGGCCCGTCATCCGCAGAATCTTTACTATCAGGCGGTGGCTTGACCGTTAACGGGCATGGCGAATCGCCATCCTGCATCATGAAACATACCCAATTGACCCCCATCCCCACCCCAACCCTCCCCTTGAAGGGGAGGGAGAGATGCTCCTCCCCCTTCAAAGGGAGGGAGAGATGCTCCTCCCCCTTCAAAGGGAGGGAGAGATGCTCCTCCCCCTTCAACGGGAGGGAGAGATGCTCCTCCCCCTTCAAAGGGAGGGAGAGATGCTCCTCCCCCTTCAAAGGGAGGGAGAGATGCTCCTC
>JAUYFZ010000110.1 GCA_030689585.1 Rhodocyclaceae bacterium
TTGCGATCCACCACCACGATATCGCCCGGCGCAACCGTTGAATGCCAGACAATCTTGTTGGACGTCGATGTGCCATTGGTCACAAAAAACAAGTGGTCGACCCCAAAAATACGGGCGGCATTCCGTTCGGATGCCGCCACCGGGCCGGTATGGTCGAGCAACTGACCGAGTTCTTCGACCGCATTGCACACGTCGGCCCGCAACATGTTCTCCCCGAAAAACTGGTGAAACATTCGACCCACCGGACTTTTCAAGAAAGCCACGCCCCCCGAATGGCCGGGGCAATGCCATGAATAAGACCCGTCCGCTGCATAGTGTGTCAGCGCACGGAAGAAGGGCGGCGGCAATGAATCCAGATAGTCACGCGCCTCGCGCACCACATTGCGGGCGATGAATTCCGGCGTGTCCACAAAAATGTGGATAAAGCAGTGCAACTCGCGCAGCACATCATTGGGAATGTGCCGTGAGGTGCGGGTTTCGCCATGCAGAAAAATAGGGATGTCGCTGTTGCGATAGCGAATTTCAGCAACGAAAGCACGCAACTCGGCAATGGTTTCTGCTTCCTTGTTAGTCAGTTCCTCATCATCAATGGAGAGGATGAAAACAGACGCACGGCTTTGCTGCTGGGCAAAAGACGTTAGATCACCGTAACTGGTGACCCCCAGTACTTCCAGTCCTTCTTCTTCGATGGCCTTGGCCAACGCACGAATGCCGAGTCCAGACGCATTCTCCGAACGGAAATCTTCGTCGATGATGATGACGGGGAAATGAAAACGCATACTCATCGCCTAAATTTTCGGTAGGGTTACCCCCACCTGCCCCTGATATTTGCCCCCTCGGTCACGATAAGAGGTTTCACACACTTCATCGGATTCAAAGAAAATCACTTGAGCGCATCCTTCTCCTGCGTAAATTTTGGCCGGTAGCGGCGTGGTGTTGGAAAACTCCAGCGTCACATAGCCCTCCCATTCCGGCTCGAAAGGCGTTACGTTCACAATAATTCCGCAATTGTGGACGAAGATGCCGTCCTCCAAAGCGAAATTGCCTGCTTCAGGAACGGTCAAGCAATAAACATCGTGATCTCCCTGCATGGGACGTACCGCAACGACCTTATGATTACGATATTCCCCTCCCGTCAATCCTCGAAATTTATCTAATACCTGCGGAAACCGTCGAAAGACGGAACGATCACAGGCAAGTAATCGCGCCGCCCCACGAATTGATCCTGTTTGATGCAATGCTTTGCTCACAATATCATCCGTAATTTCCGAACGTTGATTCAAATGACGAGCCATTTCTGCTTGGCGTTGATGTCTTTCCGGGTTAGCTTGTGCCCATACCTCTTTCATTCGCTCCCCTTGACGCTTACGTTCGGCATGGTCTTGGTAGCGGGCAATCATGGCCTCGCGATGCGCTTGTCGAGTTGCCTCTGAAGGATTGTTGCGTGCCGCCAATAAATTGGCTCGCTGCATCGCGTATTCGTCATCATGCCAAAACCGGGTAGCGCGCTCACTCTGTAACGTTGCATAACGCTCGGCCCATTCTGGATTTTGCATTCGTCGATGCAATGCCTCACGAATAGACGCTGCATGTTCATCGGGATCAAATTCATCGCCATAGTTAGCCGCGTTGTGCAGCTTGAGATGGGCCTGAGCATCCATGCGAACGATATTCCATGGATTGTTATTCAACCGATCAATATCGACGTGATGACGATGCGTATTTGGAGTATCTGTGTAAAGGTCATTGCGCAAGTTCCATTCATCGGCCAGACGATGCGTGGGGTACAAATGCCCGTTTAATGGCTGATAAACCATCTCGTAACCACGAAAGAGATCTCGATACAACGGCATGAGCGATGCCCCCGGCGTGAGATCGCCTGCGGCCATCCAGCGACCATCTCGCAACATAAAAAGATGATCAGGGGTGACAAAGATACCTTTCCCATTATCTAGCGTTACTTCCACCAAACTATCACGACCAATGTATCGGGGAGCATCCAACTGCGTGACAATCAAGCGACCGTTTGCACCGATGCTATAACCCCAAAACAATTCGCCTTGCTCTGCACGAAGGGTCATTTCTTCCAGCGTGGGCGCAGTACCATCCACCAAGGCAACACGCGTATCACCACGAAAACAGCGGGCATACGTGCTTTTCCCCAGACAAACCGTCAGAACATTGCGCGGGATGCGAAAGTATTCCACCGTACGGGCCAACGCAAAAGAATTCGGCGGAATGATGCAGGAATTCCCCGACATCTCGACAAAGGAATTGGGATCGAAATTCTTCGGGTCAACGATGGTCGAATTGATGTTGGTAAATACCCGGAACTCATTGGCGCAGCGAATGTCGTACCCGTAACTCGACGTGCCGTAGGAGACAATCTTCTGTCCCTTCACCTCACGGATCAAGGTTGGCTCGAACGGATCGATCATGCCGGTACTCTCCGCCATGCGGCGGATCCACTTGTCGCACTTGATAGTCATTTAGGTGTTCTGAATCACGATGTTGGGAAACTTTGCACTGTGATCCTTGGCCTGTTGTGCAATCTTCACCGCCACTTTTCGTGCGATGTCCTTATAGATTTCAGTCACCCGTCCTTGCGGGTCAGCGACCACGGTCGGACAACCACTGTCCACCTGCTGACGAATATTGATGTCTAACGGCAAATGACCTAATACCTCCACTTTGTAATCTTCACCCATGCGGTTAGCCCCGCCTGTCCCAAAGATGTGTTCCTCGTGACCGCACTGGGAACAAATATGAAGACTCATGTTCTCCACGATGCCCAGAATGGGAATGCTGACTTTCTCGAACATTTTCAATCCCTTGCGGGCATCGAGCAACGCAATGTCCTGTGGCGTGGTGACGATGACCGCTCCCGTCACAGGAACCTGTTGAGCCAGCGTGAGTTGAATGTCTCCCGTGCCCGGCGGTAGATCGATCACCAGATAATCTACGTCTTTCCATCGCGTTTCGGTGAGAAGCTGGGAAAGAGCTTGTGTCACCATCGGGCCACGCCAGACCATCGGTTGTTCGGGATCAATCAGGAAACCAATCGACATGGCCTGAATGCCATGCGCTTTCATCGGCTCCAAACTTTGTCCGTCGGAAGATTCTGGGCGACCCGAAATACCCAGCATCAGCGGCTGCGAAGGGCCATAAATATCGGCATCCAGAATACCCACGGCCGCCCCTTCGGCCGCTAGGGCCAGTGCAAGATTCACGGCAGTCGTCGACTTACCAACCCCGCCCTTGCCGGAAGCCACGGCGATAATATTTTTCACCCCCTGCACCAGCTTTGTCCCCCGCTGCACCGTATGGGCAACGATTTTTGAGGTGACATTGACACTCACCGTCGACACACCGGGCACGACTTTCAGTTTATCGACGATCAACATCCGTATCGATTCGAACTGGCTCTTCGCGGGGTAACCCAGCTCGATATCGAGCGAAACAGCCGCTCCGTCCACTTTGATATTTTTGGCGCAGCGCGTAGAAATAAAATCAAGCCCCGTATTCGGGTCAAGGATGTCCTTCAAAGTGGCCTGGATTTGGGATTCGGAGAGTGTCATGGAACGCCTTCAAGAGATGATGGAAAATGAGTGACTAGTATACACTTCGCACATTTCATTCCGCCCCAATCACCATGAATAACCGCCTCATTAACTGGTTCCGTTACGCCAGTCCGCAAAGTTTTTATCCGCTCGCGGGCCGGATGATTCCTTGGTTTTGGGCATTCACTGCGGTTTTCGGCCTCATCGGCCTATGGATTAGCTTCTTTGCTGCCCCAACAGATGCCACACAAGGGGAAGGCTACCGAATCATTTTTGTTCATGTCCCCACCTCGTGGATGTCAATGTTCATCTACTTGATCATGGCCTTTTGGGCAGGATTAGGGTTGGCGTTGAACGCTCGTCTCTCCGGCATGATGGCGCAAGCGTTGGCCCCCACCGGCGCATTGATGGCTTTTTTATCGCTTCTCACCGGCGCACTCTGGGGAAAACCCATGTGGGGGGCCTGGTGGGTATGGGATGCGCGGCTAACGTCGGAACTAATCCTGTTTTTTCTTTATATCGGCTTCATCGCCTTGCAAGCGGCCATTGACGATCCACGTCGGGCCGATAAAGCCGGTGCCATTCTGGCCTTGGTGGGGGTGGTCAACATTCCCATCATCTACTTCTCTGTGAAATGGTGGAACACCTTGCATCAGGGAGCGTCAGTTTCGCTGACCAAAGCCCCTGCCATGGCCCAGACGATGCTCTGGGGCATGTTAATCATGGCTCTGTTTTTCTGGATGTATACCATCGCCGTCGCCCTGACCCGTGTGCGGGCCATTATTCTCGAACGGGAAAGTCATACCGAATGGGTTAAAGAGGAAGTGAGATTATGATCTGGAACAGTCCGGCAGATTTTTTTGCGATGGGAGGTTATGCCTTCTATGTATGGGGAAGTTTCGGGGCCTGCGCCCTTGCCATGATCGTGGAACCTTGGCTCGCCACCCATCGTCGAACCACGATTCTTAACAGTTTGAGCAAACTCAATCAGGACAATAACGAATGAAACCTCGTCACAAACGCATCGTCCTCATCGTCGGGGGACTCGTCGCCTTCGGAGCCGCCGCCGCTTTTGTTTTGAACGCACTGGACAGCAATATCGCCCTCTACGTCACCCCCACCGAAGTAGCCGCCGGAAAAATCCCTCAAGGCAAGGCCTTTCGCATCGGCGGCTTGGTCAAGGAAGATTCCATCCGGCGTGACAACCTGACCGTACATTTCGTGATGACCGATACAGCAAAAGACATTCCCGTCGCCTACACCGGCATCCTGCCGGATCTGTTCAAGGCAGGCAAAGGCGCGGTCGTACAAGGCCGCCTCGGTGCGGACGGAACCTTTACCGCCACCGAAGTACTGGCGAAACATGATGAAAACTACATGCCCCCCGAAGCAAAATATGCGGTGGATCAGGCACAGAAAAACAAATGATGGACGACCTAACGGGCATGGCGAATCGCCACCCCGCATCATGAAACATGCCCCATTGACCCCCCTCCCCACCCCGCATCATGAAACATGCCCAATGGACCCCCATCCCCCCCCCAACCCTCCCCTTGAAGGGGAGGGAGAGATGCTCCTCCCCTCCCCCTTCAAGGGGGAGGCTGGGAGGGGGATGGGGAATGTGTTTCACGCTAAGGAATCCATCATGGCGTTAGACCGCATGACCAAACTGT
>JAUYFZ010000112.1 GCA_030689585.1 Rhodocyclaceae bacterium
TTACGGGGCACTCCGAATGAGTGTATTTCACGCTAACCGAGGAGGTCACCATGAATAGACTGATAGTATTTTTGACCCTCTCTGGACTATCCGGCGCAGCCTTTGCCCACGATGTCGCTGTACATCGGATTGATTTTCTTCACAACCTCATGCATACGCTGTTGGGCCGCATTCATCCGCCGGTGTTGTGGTTGCCGCTGGTCGTGCTAGGCATGGTGACGATGCGCTTTCTCATTCAACAACGTCCGACACGGAATATATGACATCACCTTTGCGCCCCCTCACCCTTCTGTTCGGCGTTCACGCCCATCAACCGGTAGGCAATTTTCCGGAAGTGATCGAAGAAGCCCATTTGCGTTGCTATCGGATGTTTTTGCAGACGTTGGAACGCTATCCTGCCTTTCGGTTCAGTGTTCATTTTTCTGGCTGGTTGCTCGATGTCATGCTTCAGCGTTGGCCGGAAGATATGGAACAGCTGGCCATGATGACCCGGCGCGGTCAGGTCGAATGGTTCGGGTCGGGCGATTGTGAGCCGGTACTGGCCGCCATTCCCCATCGCGACAGAATCACACAGATTCAGACACTTTCTGACCGGATCGAACGACATTTCGGGCAGCGGCCCTTAGGAGCTTGGCTGACAGAACGGGTTTGGGAATCGTCCGTCGTACCTTCACTCACTGAGACGGGGATTCGTTATGTCACGGTCGATGATTACCATTTCCTGTGTGCCGGACAACCGGCGTCCAAACTGGATGGGTTTTTTACGACGGAAGAAAACGATCATCATCTAGATCTTTTCCCGATTTCGGAGCAGGCTCGTTATCGCTTTCCGTTTCAACCCGCTGCCGAAGCGGTGGCTTGGTTGGAGGAAGTGGCACGATCCGGACAGCAATCCGTCATTTATTTTGATGACATTGAAAAATTCGGCATCTGGCCGCAGACCTATGAATGGGTTTATGAGCAGGGCTGGCTCGATCAGTTTCTACAGGGGGTACTGGCTTCCCCTCTTCTTCAGACGGCCCATTTTTCAGAATTCCACCGTCAGGAAAAAACGAAAGGCATTGTCTATCTGCCCACCACGTCCTATATCGAGATGAATGAGTGGACGCTTCCGGCATCGGCGGCTCGCGCCTGGCATTCGTTGATGGAACAGGAAAAACAGGCGGGGCGATTCGAGGCGGAAAAGCCTTTTCTACGCGGCGGCATCTGGCGTAATTTCTTTTCAAAATATCCGGAATCCAACTGGATGCATAAGCGTGTCCTCGCCGCCAGTCGCGCCTTGGCGGCGTTGCCGGCGAAGTTGCGCACCCCAGAACGGCAGGAATGGCTGCATCGTGCCCAGGCGAATGATGCGTATTGGCATGGTCTGTTTGGTGGATTGTATTTGCCTCATTTGCGCCGGGCGATCTGGAACAATTTGCTGGCCTTAGAAGCCGCTTTGGGGGGAGAGAAAACGACGACGCGCATCGACCTTGATCTTGATGGTTGCGATGAAATTTTCATGCGTCATTCAACCTTGCTGGCGGTGGTACGCGCAGATGGCGATGCGGCCTTGGTAGAATTTTCTTCCTATCCCTTGACCCACAATTTTGGGGACACCCTGCGCCGTATCGACGAGGCTTATCACGATAAATTGACCGAGGATTGTTGTCAAACGGCTACACAAGGCGGTATCGCGTCGGCCCATGACCGACTGGCTTTCCGACATGACGTGTCCCTGGAAGATGCCGCACCCGATACACGTCCACGTGGATTGTTTATGGAGAGTCTGTGGGATGGTCGGTCTGTTGATCACTATCGTGAAGAGGGCGAGTGTTTTGTCGCTTACGTTGAGGATGCCCGTATCGAAAAATCCTACCGCCTCGACAAAGAAGGGCTGGCCGTGCGTTACCGCACCACCGGACTCGAAGAAGCCTTGCAAATCCGTTTGAACATCGCCATGCCCAGTTGTGATGGTTATTTCGGTCGTTATATTCTGGAAAACGGGGACATTCCTTGCGGTTTTGGGCAACCCCTGACGATACCGGCCATGACCCGACTCACGTTGGAGGATGGCGTATTAAAGGGTGCACTGACCCTTCAGTGTGACACCCCTGTCGCCCTAGTTGCCCGCCCGCACCATACAGTTTCACAATCAGAAGCCGGATTCGAGAAGATCATGCAATGCGTGGAATTGACGATTGCTTGGTCTCCTGAGACTTCCGGCAATCATCTAACCATTTTCCTTAACTCGCATGATCACGAAACCCACCCCGCATGATGAAACTTAGGGCATCTACATACCCCATCCCCCTCCCAGCCTCCCCCTTGAAGGGGGAGGAGACTAACTCCCTCCCCTTCAAGGGAGAGGAGACTAATTCCCTCCCCTTCAAGGGAGAGGAGACTAACTCCCTCCCCTTGAAGGGGGAGGAGACTAACTCCCTCCCCTAGAAGGGGGAGGAAACTAACTCTCTCCCCTTGAAGGGGGAGGAGACTAACTCCCTCCCCTTCAAGGGGAGGGTTGGGGAGGGGATGGGGTATGTCTTTCACGCTAACGCGAACTAACCAGTTCTCG
>JAUYFZ010000115.1 GCA_030689585.1 Rhodocyclaceae bacterium
TGAGAACCCCCCGAAAGGGGGGCGAAGGGGGGCGGGCGTTTAATCGCATTGAATGTATTTCATCGAAAGGGGGGGGGGGCTTGGCGACCATCTGAGTTAACGTGAAACACATTCCCCATCCCCCTCCCAGGCTCCCCCTTGAAGGGGGAGGAGCTTCTCTCCCTCCCCTTCCAGGGGGAGGGGCATCTCTCCCTCCCCTTCAAGGGGGAGGAGCATCTCTCCCTCCCCTTCAAGGGGAGGGTTGGGGAGGGGATGGGGGTCAATGGGGCATGTTTCATTATTAGGGGTGGTGGTAAGCAACATGTCTGTTAGATTAAAGAAAACGTTTGGATAAGGATTCGGCATAACTGATGACCTTGGATACGATGGTCAGCAATTCAGGGGAAAGCTCTTGAATTTCAGCATAAATTGTTACTCTATTTTCCGCTGCATAATCGTGAGCAATGGTGTTTCTCAACTTGCGAATGCGGATCAATTGATCGGCATGAGTCACCCATCCACGTTTTTCAGCCTGAAAAATACGATCCAACAAGGTTTCCCCTGGAGATAATTCAATTTCATCTATCAGACGCATGACACGCTGAGTCAGAATGTCTGCCAATCGTGCAAATCGACTTGAAAGAGCTTCCAGCCGCTCCTGCGTTTCAAGATTTACATCTTCTTCGCTCTCTGATATTTCGGCACAACGCTCCACAGAAACACGAAGGTGTATGGACGCACTGTTCATATGAGCGATTTCTTCACGCAACAACGCAACCTCATCGCTCTGAGCACTCTTCATAACCTGATTCCTGTTGATATCGCAATCCGCGTAAACGGTCGACTCAAATCAGATGCCACGACCATGTCTATTTTCCGGTCACCCAATCGTTTGCAAAGCTCTACTTGAATATCAAGCTTGCCACTAAACCCGATCAATCCAGACAAAACCAAAAGGTCGATATCCCCCCCCTTTGCATCATCATGGGTGCGTGAACCAAACAAATAGACTTCCGCCGCCGGATCACGTGCGCCGATAGCACCGAGAATGGCTTGTCGTTCTGTGTTGTTTAAGCGCATAAGCTCATACTTTCCGCAGGATGTGTGTGGCTTTTATCATCAAGCCGCCATTCTGTTCATTGCCGGTTGATGAACGATACCCAACAGTCCATCGATAGAGATATCCTCATCAATCAATGGCCAGTGAATACCATACCCTGATGGACTGATTTCAAATTTCGCTATTTGTTCATAAGTGGCCTTACATAAACATTGAGTCAATTGCCGTAATTGCACTGTCGATGCTTGTCCATCAATGGTCATAGACAAGCAACCACTATCGTCTACTTTCGCATTCTCAACTCTATGATATTCATTCATTCCGCATCTCCGTCGGCATCGTTATTTTAACTGACGAGCTAACGCCGCCTTCACATAAGCAATGAACAGCGGATGTCCTGTGCGTGGGTTGCTGGTGAATTCAGGGTGGAACTGGACACCGACGAACCAAGGATGCATTTCTGTGGGAAGTTCCATCATTTCCGGCAAATTCTCTGTCGGCGTGCGAGCACTGATGATGAGACCCGCAGCTTCTAGCTTGGGTACATACACATTGTTGACTTCATAACGGTGACGATGACGCTCATTCACTTCTTTGCCATAGACCGCCGCCGCCAGTGTGCCGGGCTTGACGGGGCAACGTTGTGCGCCCAAGCGCATGGTGCCGCCCAGATTCGAGGCACTATCGCGTTTCTCTACACGCCCTTCACGATCCAACCATTCAGTGATGAGAGCAACCACCGGATGAGGCGTGCCAGGATTGAATTCCGTGCTGTTGGCCTCCGTTAAATGGGCGACGTGTCTTGCGAATTCGATCGTGGCGAGTTGCATACCGAGACAAATGCCCAGATAGGGCACTTTATTCTCACGGGCATAACGAATCGCGGCAATCTTACCTTCCGTACCTCGCACGCCAAAACCACCCGGGACGAGAATGGCATCCATGTCTTTGAGCAGCGCGGTATTCTGTTCGATTTCTTCCGAATCAAGGTAATGAATCTTGACCTTGCTTTTCGTATGGATGCCGGCATGAGCGAGGGCTTCTGTGAGGGATTTATAAGACTCGGTCAAATCCACATATTTGCCGACAAAAGCCACATTGACTTCGTGTTCTGGATGCTCAAGGGCATCGACCAGTTTCTTCCATACCGACAGATTGGCCGCTTTGGCCAGAATGCCCAGCTTGTGACAGACGATCTCATCTAACATCTGGTCATGCAGCATCGCAGGTATTTTATAGATGCTGTCGGCATCCACCGCAGAGATAACCGCTTCAGATTGAACATTGGTAAACAGCGCGATCTTGCGCCGTTCCTCATCGGGAATCGAACGATCAGCCCTGCACAGCAAAATATCGGGTTGAATGCCGATCTCACGCATTTCCTTGACAGAATGCTGCGTTGGCTTGGTTTTTAATTCACCCGCAGTAGGAATCCAGGGCAACAAGGTCAGATGGATGTAACAGGTGTTCTGCTTGCCTTCTTCGATACCCATCTGCCGAATGGCTTCCAGAAAAGGTAAGGATTCAATGTCCCCGACGGTGCCGCCGATTTCGATAATGGCGACTTCCGCGCCTTCCGCACCCCGCTTGATAAAGAGTTTTATCTCGTCGGTGATATGCGGAATGACCTGAACGGTCTTGCCCAAATATTCACCACGCCGCTCTTTCTTGATGACCGACTCATAAATCTGCCCCGTGGTGAAGTTGTTACGTCGAGCCATCTTGGCACTGGTGAAACGTTCGTAGTGCCCCAGATCAAGATCGGTTTCCGCACCATCTTCCGTCACAAACACTTCACCATGCTGAAAGGGTGACATGGTGCCTGGATCCACGTTGATGTAGGGATCGAGTTTGAGATGAGTCACCTTGATGCCACGAGATTCCAGAATTGCGCCCAGCGAAGCGGCAGCAATACCTTTACCCAGACTGGAGACTACGCCCCCCGTTACGAAGACGAACTTTGTCATGGAAATCACACAATGTTAGGAAAGCCGAATGATAGCGGATGGCGTGCAACTTATTGGAAATCTTCTCCAGTTCGTAGATACCGCCACTGCCCTTGAGGAAGATCGCCCAAGCGCACGCGACCGATTCTGACGCGCTTCAACCCGGTGACATGCAACCCGACTTGCTCACACATACGGCGAATCTGTCGCTTTTTTCCTTCTTTGAGGATGAATCGTAACTGTTCGGGATTCGCCCATTCCACCTTGGCAGGACGTAAGGACTTGCCATCGAGTGACAAACCATGATTGAGCAAAATCAAACCCCGCTCCTCTAGATTTCCTTCCACCCGCACCAGATATTCTTTTTCGACCGTGGAATTTTCGCCAATCAACTGGCGAGCAATTCGTCCATCCTGTGTCAATACCAGAAGTCCCGTGGAATCAATATCGAGCCGTCCGGCAGGAGCCAGTCCCTGTAAATGAGAAGAATGAAAACGCCGCACCGTATCGCGGGATTGCTGGGATTGCCCTGAAATCAGGGTCACGGCGGGTACATGACCGTCTTCCGCCTGCCCAGACACATAGCCAATAGGCTTATGCAGAAGAATCGTCACTTGTCGGGCCTGCTGTAAACACGCAGCATCCGCTAGGGTAATCAGTGCATCAGGCGTGACACGAGACCCCAATTGCGTCACTCGTTCGCCATCGACGAATACCTGGCCACGCTCAATGTAGACATCCGCTTCCCTGCGGGAGCAGAGTCCCCGTTCCGCCATCAGCTTGGAAACACGCACACCCTGTTGCGCTTCTGGCTGATCCCTCTCCCCAACCCTCTCCCGCGAGGGGAGAGGGAGAGAAGCAGGTAAGCTGGAGAGATTATTCTTCAGCAACAATGGTGACCGTAATGGTCGACACCACATCGGGATGGAGCGCAACCGGTATTTTCGATTCACCGATGTGCTTCAAATGCCCTTCTTCCATGCGGATACAGGCCCGTTCAATTTCAAAGCCATGCCCCATCAGAGCTTCAGCGATATCGATCGTGGTGACCGATCCAAACAGACGGCCATCCAAACCGGCCTTGCGAGCCAGTTGCAATGCCAACCCGTCTAGCTTCGCGGCGATGCTCTGTGCAGCGGCCAAACGTTCTGCCTGAACCTTTTCCAGTTCGATGCGTTTTTCTTCAAATACTTTGCGATTCTCTGCGGTGGCTCGCTTCGCGAACCCCTTCGGAATCAGATAGTTACGGGCATACCCTTCCTTGACCTTGACCACATCGCCAAGGTTACCGAGGTTGACCACTTTATCCATGAGAATGATTTGCATAGTGGTCTCCTTTCAGTGCAGGTCGGTGTAAGGCATGAGCGCCAAAAAACGCGCCCGCTTGATGGCAGTCGACAATTGCCGCTGATATCCCGTCTTGGTACCGGTAATACGAGCCGGCATAATCTTGCCATTTTCGGTGATGAAATCCTTCAGGATGTTGACATCCTTGTAATCGATTTCCGCAATCTTTTCAGCGGAGAAACGACAGAACTTGCGTCGTTTGAAAAGCCCCTTGCCTTTCTCATCCTTCTTCTTTGCGCCCAACTTACCCTTTGGTTTAAAAGCCATTTTTATTTCCTTCCAGAAATTCAATCTCGGTGATATGCAACACAGGAGTGCGTCTTTTAATACTCCTTGCCGCCAAAAAACCTGTCACGGTCAAACTGCCACTCAATGAACCGCCTGTCATCAATAACGCGGATGTTCCCATGGCGACACAATCCAGTTCACACTCAACTTGCCTAGGCACGTCTGCTTCCATTTGCTCGGAAACATGCTTTAGCTTGAATTCGATGAGCGCGACACCAGCGGGTGTTCTGCGCAAAGGGCCTCGTTCCAACAACTGACCGGTCAGAATGAGTCGATTATCAGACAGCGACTTCTTCCTCCGGTAGGGAGTCTGTCGGCAATGCCACAAACGACGGTCTTTCCCTATCGTCCCCGGCTTTCATCATCGGGGAAGGATCGGTCATCGCTCTGGACATTTTGATCGTCAGGTGGCGAAGCACCGCATCATTGAACTTGAATGAATTCTCGAGTTCAGCCAGTGCTGTGTTGTCACATTCGATGTTCAGAAGAACGTAGTGGGCCTTGTGCACTTTCTGAATGGGATAGGCCATTTGGCGACGACCCCAATCTTCTGTGCGATGCACGATACCGGCACGGCTGGTGACCAGTGTCTGATAACGTTCAATCATCGCAGGAACCTGCTCCGATTGATCCGGATGAACAATAAAAACTACTTCGTAATGTCGCATGCATTCTCCTTATGGTTAAAAGCTTCACCGGATGCAAATCGGCGAAACAAGGTTGAAAGGGCCGCGATTATATCCGCGAAGTGGCCTGTTGTGTGTGCGGATCGAAAGCATCGCGTACCGCATCTGCAAAAAGATTGGCACACAACACCAAGACAAACATAAAGAAAAACGCAGAAGCCAACGACCACCAGATCATGGGTTCACGCGCCAGTTCCATGCGTGCTGTATTGATCATGGACCCAAAACTGATCGTGCTAGGATCAACACCAATCCCCACATAAGAGAGTACCGCTTCAGCCAATACCAGGCCGGAAAAATCCATGACGACGGCGATGATGACGATGTGCATGACATTGGGGAGGATATGGCGGCTCATAATGGCCCATCGAGAAACTCCAAAAGCGAGGGCCGCCTGCACATAGTCCATTTCCCGCAGTTTCAGTGTTTCGCCCCGCAACAATCGACAAAGCCCCGTCCAACTGGTCACCCCCAAAATGGCGCATAACGCCAACAAACGCGCATCGGCCCGTTCTGCGGCGGTGGCAAACCATCCCGGATGGGTGTCAATCACCACCTGCATCATCAACACGGAGGCGGCAATCAACAATACGCCTGGAATTGAATTAAGCGTTGTGTAGAGGTACTGAATGACATCATCCACCCATCCTCCCGCATACCCGGCCAGAATTCCTAGGAAAATCGCTGCCGGAAGCATGATGAGCGTGGTGAGCGTGCCGATCAAAAGGGCTGTTCGGATACTTTTGAGTGAGAGGTAAAGGACATCTTGCCCCACCTTGTCGGTACCGAATCCGTGAGACCCCTGATGTTTGAGCAATGGAAACCCTCTGGAACCGTCTTCCAGCGTTTCTTTGGCATAAAGCCGGTCGGACAAAGGCGATGAATAGGTTTTCTCGGTGTGGATTTTCAACGGCATCAAAACCGCATCCAGCGCGGAAAGCACTTCTATCGAATATTGCGATGCCTGCCCCGGTTGAGAATCAGGGAGCCGCTCACGATAATGCAACGAATCAAGAAATCCGATCGCAAAGAAGAAAGCCAGCACCCATGCCGCCCATCTGCCTGCGGGATTCTTGCTCACTCGCCCCCACCCCCTGCGCAAATGTTCCTGGCCTCGTACCCAAACAGCCCCTACGATCACCGTTGCAATCAACAGAAAAAACAACGCATCCGACCAAAGCAATACGGGCTTCATTGCAGCCGCACCCGTGGATCAGCCACTGTGTAGGAAATGTCGGTCATCAGCAACCCCACGATGTAAAGGCAGGAGCCAATAAACACCATGGCGCGAACCACCGCAAAATCCTGTGCGTTGATGGCATCAATCGTATAACTGCCCAAGCCGGGTATGCCGAAGAAGGATTCAATCAGCAGACTGCCCATGAACAAGGTGGGAATAACGACCACCACGCCGGTCAAGATAGGAATCATCGCGTTTCTCAAAATATGACGAAACAATACCAGCCGCTCACTCAACCCCTTGGCACGCGCCGTACGCACGTAATCACGCACGGATTCTTCCAGAAAGATCGTCCGATACCAGCGTGTGCTGGCCCCAATCCCCCCAATAATGCCAATAACAATAGGCAACACGACAAATTTCACCGCATCCACCCCATCGCCAAAGCCTGAAATCGGCACCAGATGCCAAACCTTGGAAACCAGCCACTGCCCCCCGATGATGTAGAACAGCCCAGAAATCGACATCATCGCCACGCACAAAACCACGCCGACGAAATCAATGGCACTCGCACGGAAATACACCAAAATCAGCGCGAAGGAAACGGCCACCATCAAGCCCAGTACAAACACCGGTAAGGCCACCGCCAAAGACGGCCCCATGCGCCCCAGAATTTCTCGTGCAATATCGCGGCCATCGTCGGCACGTCCAAAATCAAAGGTGAACATACGCGCCGATTTCTGAAAAAAGAGTGTTTCAGTCGCTTGGGGCAATCCCGCAACCTGTGTGTTCCAAAAAAGTGGCTTGTCGTATCCCCGTTCCACTTTCCACTTCTCGATAGCCTCCGTCGTCACCCGCTTAACCCCCAGTTGCATACGCGCCATGTCATCAGGGCTATTCACCACAAAAAACAGGACAAAGGTCAACAGATTAACCCCCAGCAGAATAGGCACGGCATAAAGCAAACGGCGAAGAATGTAAGTAAACATAGATCAATCAAATTCCACTTCAAACCCCACCACATTACGTTTTTCTTTGCTGAACTCCACTCCAATAAGGTAAATCGGTTGGTTTAACGTCCGATATTTTGCTGCGTAGTCATTGGTTTTGAGCTGCGCCAAGGCACTGCCTTCGGGGGTGAGTTCTACCACTTTGAATTCAAACAGGTAAATGTGATTATTGAATTTCACTGCCATATCCAATCGACCTTGGTTCGTCGATTCTTCTGGGATTATCTCCAAACCCAGCGAAGCAAAATAGGCATAGAAAACGGATGCGTAGTAGCCCTCGTATTGGGCAATCGGGTTATTCGTGTACCACTCGTAGGGAATGCTGGCGAAGAAGGCGGTGATGAGATCACGCAAAGCAGGAAGGTTGTTGGCGCACAGGATATCTCCCAATTTGCTGATATGTCGCCCGGGTATTGAAGAGCTCCCTGATAGGGTTTGCAGCAGCACGTCGTGAAAAGCCGTGCGCACTTCCAAGTTTGGGTAGCGAAGAACGTATTCAGTTCGTCCAAGGATGGATCGACTACTTTCGATGGTGAGATAACCCGTCTGAAACATAAGTGCCTCAGTCGAAATGTGGTCCACATCAAAGGTGGAGAGTAACGAATCGGAAGCGTGTAGATGCGCCAAGTCGGGCACAAAATGGTGTCGCTGCGCCACCATGTCGACTAGGAACGTCGGAGTGCCGGTTTCAAACCAATAGGGTTTGAATTGATGATTACGCAAGAACAGCAGTAAGCCAAACGGGTTGTAAACAGATTCGCCTAGCCAGTTATACCCGTTGTACCAACGCCTAATTTCCTCTCGATCTGCACCTTCGAGTTCTGCGGCAAAGACCGTGTCAAGATCCGTCTCGGTATAGCCACAAATGGCGGAATAACGAGCATCGACCGTAATATCTTCCAGATTGTTCAACCCAGAAAAGAGACTCACCTTGCTGAACTTTGAAACACCGGTGAGAAAGACAAATTTCACATGGGCATCCATGCCTTTGATCACTGAATAGAAATTGCGCAGACCGTCTCGCATCGCTCGCGCCGTATCGCTGTCGGTTATATTGTCCAAAATCGGCTTGTCGTATTCATCAATCAGGATGACGGCACGCTGCCCCGTGGCTTCGTGTGCGCGTTGAATCAGTTCTGCAAAGCAACTGATTGGATTGTCTGGCTCCGCACAGTTCAACCGCAACCGCTCGCGGTTCTCT
>JAUYFZ010000118.1 GCA_030689585.1 Rhodocyclaceae bacterium
GAGGGAGATTAGTACTGCCCTCCCCTTCAAGGGGAGGGAGATTGACGCCGCCGACCTGAGTAGTTACGTTCATTGAAGCGTCGGCTCCCCTTCGGGGGTAGAAGGCGCGGGAATACTTCCCTGCTGTCCCTGGCTGTACAGGGCTTCAAAA
Organism: Rhodocyclaceae bacterium; assembly: GCA_030689585.1. Lineage (GTDB taxonomy): Bacteria > Pseudomonadota > Gammaproteobacteria > Burkholderiales > Rhodocyclaceae > Nitricoxidivorans. Next base: position 152 of record JAUYFZ010000118.1, read on the forward strand.
TTGACTGGGGCCAGAATCACCGGAGGAAACCCAGCACGGGTGACACAATCGGAAATAGTTTCCCGTGCATAGGGAAACAGGATGTTGGGGCAGGCCACGGCTAACACAGGGTCCATTTCTTCCGGTGGCACGCCCCGGATGATAAATATGCCTGCTTGGGCCGCTTCCACGAGAAAGCACGTTTTTTCACCGACACGAGCGGTCACGGTCACCGTGAGCACGACGTCGAAAGCATCCTCTCCGATGCTATTTCCCGCTGTTTGAAGCTGCACGTCGATCGTGGCAGGTTCACGTTCTAAGAAGCATTGAGGCGCGTTGGGGATTTCAAGGGAAAGGTCCTTGAGGTAGAGTTTTTCGATAGAAAAGACGGGGAGTTGCTCAGTGGCATTTGCGTTCGACATGGAGATTCCTAGGATTTAGTAGTCATGGGTAAGTGGGCCGATGTCCAGGCACCGATGCCACCGGACAGATTAAAAACCTTTTCAAAGCCAGCGCGAGCCAGCGAACCGCAAGCGGAGGAAGAACGGTTGCCGCTGGCACAGACGACGATGATCGGTTTTCCCTTGAATTTCTCCAGTTCAGACAAACGACTGCCGAATTGCCCCATGGCGATATGGTGTGCACCCACGAGATGTCCGGCATCCCATTCATGGGTTTCCCGCACATCCACCACCACGGCTTCTTCACGGTTCAGCAGACGCGTGGCTTCCATGACAGAAATACCGGTTCCCCCGCCCCGAATAGTTTGCCAAAGCAGCATTCCGCCACTCAAGACCGCCAAGCCGACCCACATCAAGTTTTGTTGTATAAATTCCATAAGTTGTTCCATATTAGTCAACAAAAAATTTCGCGCATCATCACCAGTAACTGAAGTGTTCTGGGATCGGTCACGCTGTAATAAACCCGGTTCGCCTCTTTGCGTGTTTGAAGCACGTCTTTGTCGCGCAGAATGCCCAAATGCTGTGAGATGTTGCTTTGCGAAGTGCCCACCGCCTCAACGATATCTTGTACACACACCTCCTTATCGTTAATGACACAGAGAATCTTCAATCGCAACGGATGCGCAATCGCCTTGAGCGAACGCGCCGCAATTTCGATATTTTCCTGTTTATCGATCAATTCTTGAATGATCTTCTTGTCCATCAGCCTCTCCATTCGGCGATAATTGCGTCCGATTATAACTTCCGAATCTCCTCATCATGCACAAACTTGTCCTTCTTCGCCACGGCGAATCCGTCTGGAATCAGGAAAATCGTTTTACGGGCTGGACCGATGTCGGCCTGACCGAAAAGGGTCTCATCGAAGCGATTACCGCTGGGAATCTCCTCAAACAAGCGGGGTTTGCATTCGATGTAGCGCACACTTCCCTGCTAAAGCGTGCCATCAGGACGCTATGGATCGTGCTCGAAGGAGTGGATCGGATGTGGATTCCCGTGGCTCATTCGTGGCGGTTGAACGAACGCCATTACGGGAGTCTGCAAGGGCTGGATAAATCAGAAACCGCCGCAAAGTTTGGCGAAGCACAGGTCAAAATATGGCGACGTTCCTACGATATTCCGCCTCCCGCGCTGGAAGAAAACGATCCCAGGCTAGACATCGACAATCCCCGCTATGCCACGCTGGCTCCAGATGAACTCCCCCGCACGGAATGTCTGAAAGATACGGTCGCCCGATTTCTCCCCTACTGGCACGACTCGATTGCCCCCGATGTCCGCGCCGGAAAACAGGTCATCATCGTCGCGCATGGCAACAGTTTGCGTGCATTGATCAAATATCTGGACAACATCTCCGACGACGAAATCGTAGAGCTTAACGTCCCCACGGGGCAACCCCTCGTCTATGAATTAGATGCCGAATTAAAACCCATCAGGCACTACTATTTGGGCAATCCGGCGGCCATCGAAGCGGCCATGACCGCCGTCGCCAACCAGGGCAAAGCCGTGTGATTCGTCACTGGGGGGGGCTTGCCTTACTGATTCTGGTGAATGGGGCATGGGCCGCAGCCCCTTCCACGAAAAACATCAAGGCGCAGCAGCACGACCTGCGCGGCCGCATCGAAAATCTGAAACAGGATATTGCCAAGACTGAAGCCTCGCAGGAGGAAATCAGCGATCAGCTTCGGGCCATTGAATCGGCCATTTCCGAAACGACCCGCCAACTGCATCAACTCGCCACGCAACGCGGCAGAGCACAGGCAGAGGTCCAACAGTTGGCGGAACAGACACGGCAAATCGACCAGCAGATGCGCACCCAACAAGCGCATCTTTCTCGTTTATTGGTGCGCCATGCCACCCTCCCTTCCAAGGAAACCGACCCCGTGCGGCGGCTACTGTCCAGCGATGACCCTCACCGCACAGGATTGGACAGCTATTTTCTCCAGCAACTCTCAAGAGCGAAAGCTCAACTCATCGCCGAACTGCGCGAATCGGCGGGTAAGAAAAAAGACCTGACCCGTATCGCACAAGAGAAGCATAAAGAACTTCTCCTCATCGAAAAGAAACAGAAAGAGGAGCAACAAGCCAACGTGCGTCAGCAAAAACAGCGGCAAACCTTGATGGGACAAATCGCGGGGAAACTCAAGGCACAACGGCAGACCATGGGATCCCTGCAACGGGATGAAAAACGGCTGACCCAGGTGATTGAAAACCTGAAACGAGTGGCCTCCAAACCTGCGCCCTCGGTAAAACCGGGTAAAGGTTCCCCCACAACTCAACGTGAACCTGATCTATCGAAAGCGGGGGGAGCCTTTGTCGCATTGAAAGGCAAGTTGCGCTGGCCGGTTTCTGGCAATATTGCCGGACGTTTTGGCAAGGCTCGTCCTGAAGGAGGCGCACGCTGGCGAGGGCTTTTCATTCGAGCCAGTGAAGGAGGAGACGTGCAGGTTGTGGCCTCTGGCGTGGTGGTTTTTTCTGACTGGCTGCGGGGATTCGGCAATCTTCTGGTGGTGGATCACGACGATGATTTTCTGTCGGTCTACGCGAACAATCAATCTTTGTTACGACAAAAGGATGAGAAAGTCCGGGTAGGCGACGCCATTGCCACGGTAGGTAACAGCGGCGGCAATGCAGAATCAGGCTTATACTTTGAACTCAGACATCGAGGGCAACCCTTCGACCCCATGAAATGGTTGGTATCACGTTAACAGGATAGACACATGCGCACTAAACTCAGACAATTTGGCCTCGTATTCATGGGGCTTTTCGCGGGCATCCTTATCAGCGTTCAATATTCCGCCGTGGCCCAGAAAGAGGCTACCGGGGGGTTACCCTTGCATGAATTGCGTGCGTTTGCCGATGCCTTCAATGCGGTCAAACAGGGTTACGTGGAACCCGTTGAAGACGGAAAACTGATCAACCACGCCATTTCAGGCATGTTGTCCAACCTAGACCCGCACTCCACCTATCTGGACGCGGATGCTTTCAAGGATCTCCAAGTGTCCACACAAGGTGAATTTGGCGGCTTGGGCATTGAAGTTGGCATGGAAGAAGGACTCATCAAAGTCATCGCCCCCATCGAAGACACCCCCGCGTGGCGGGCTGGGGTTAAGGCAGGAGATTTCATCGTCAAGCTGGACGACACGCCCGTTCGCGGCATGACATTGAACGATGCCGTTAAAAAGATGCGCGGCAAACCCAAAACCCAGATCAAAATAACCATCGCCCGCAAGGGAGAAACAAAACCGCTGGAAATCATCATCACCCGCGACAAAATAAAAGTACAAAGCGTCAAATCGAAGGCTCTGGAAGGTGGATACGGGTATCTGCGTGTCACGCAGTTTCAGGAAGAAACTGCCGCAGATGTCGTCAAACACATGGACAAACTCTTCAAGAACAAGGAGGGCAAACCGGAGCCGCTCAAAGGCTTGGTGCTGGATCTGCGCAACGACCCCGGTGGTTTGCTGCATGGAGCCGTGGGTGTCGCAGCAGCCTTCCTGCCCACCGGCACGCTGATTACCTCCACCGATGGCCGCACGGAAGATGCCCGCCGGAAGTATCTCGCCACCACGGAACATTATCTGCATGGTCATCGCGAAGACTTCCTCAAGGGATTGCCCCCGGAAGCGAAAACCGTGCCGATGATCGTACTGGTCAATGGTGGCTCGGCCTCCGCGTCGGAAATCGTCGCAGGGGCCTTGCAGGATCACCAGCGGGCCGTGGTCATGGGGACTCAAACTTTCGGCAAAGGTTCCGTCCAAACCATTCTGCCCCTATCCCAAAATACGGCCATCAAACTGACCACCGCCCGTTATTACACCCCGAATGGCCGCTCCATTCAGGCCAAGGGGATTGAACCGGACATCACGGTGGAAGAAACCCAAAACGGCACAACGAGGGAACGTCTGCGTGAAGCCGATCTCGACAGGCATCTGGACAACGGGAAAGGGACGACTGAAAAGCCCGCTACCAAACCGGCCACCCCACCCGCGAAGAAGGGAAGCCCCGCCACTGAAGAGGGCGATGCGCACAAGCCTCCCATTGAATTTGCCTCCAAGGACGACTACCAGCTTGGTCAGGCGGTCAATCTGCTTAAAGCCTTGCACGTGACTAAAAAACGGTGAACGACGCACAGCTTCTGCGTTACAGCCGCCACATCCTGCTCCCGCAGATTGGCGTGGAAGGCCAGACAAAACTGCGGGAAGCGCGTGCGCTCGTCGTGGGAGCCGGAGGATTAGGTTCCCCCGTAGCCTTGTATCTCGCCGCCGCAGGGGTCGGCACTCTTGTCTTGGCCGATGGAGACAGAGTGGATCTCACCAACCTGCAACGGCAGATTTTGCATGGCACAGAGGCCATCGGCGAGTTCAAAGCCCACTCTGGTCAGCAGACACTGGCCCGCATCAACCCGGAATGCGGGGTGATTCCCCTCATAGAACGACTGGAAGGAATTCGCCTTGAAGAAGAAGTCGCGATCGCCGATGTCGTCCTCGACTGTTCCGACAACTTCGCCACCCGCCATGCCGTGAATGCGGCCTGTGTCAAATTCTCAAAACCTTTGGTTTCCGGAGCCGCCGTTCGTTTTGATGGTCAGGTGGCGGTGTTCGACCGTCGCTTCCCAGAGACACCCTGTTACGAATGCCTGTTTCCGCAGGCAGGCGATGCCGAAGAATTACGTTGTGCCGTCATGGGTGTTTTTGCCCCGCTGACCGGTATCATCGGAAGCGTGCAAGCCGCAGAAGCCCTAAAGCTCCTCATCGGCTGTGGCCAAACCCTAGCCGGACGACTGCTATTACTCGACGGACTGTCCATGGAATGGCGCAGTATTCGCGTCCCCCGCGATCCCATGTGTTTGGTGTGTCATTCCGAGGAATAAAAATTACATCGTAGGCCGAATATGCTTCAGTTCCAGCAAACGATCCTCGATCAGTTCCATCAAAGCATGGCCTGCCATGATGTGGGCTTCTTGAATGCGGCCTGTCACCGCACTAGGCACCACGAAAGCAAGATCACAATCGGCCAGAGCCGGACCGCCGCCACACCCCAGAAAAGCCAAGGCATGCATTCCCTTCAATCGCGCTGTCTTGAGTGCCCGAATGATATTGGGCGATTTGCCCGACGTGGTAATGCCCAGCAACACATCGCCGCGATTACCCAAAGTTTCCACCATGCGTTCGTAGAGCGCATCAAAACTGTAGTCATTCGCACAGGCTGTCAAAGTGGAAGAATCCATCGCCAACGCCAGGGCCGGAATGCCCTGGCGATTGACCTGTGGGCGCAACCGCACCAAAAGCTCCGCCGCCAGATGTTGCGCATCCGCCGCCGATCCCCCGTTACCGCAAAACAAAATCTTGCCACCCGCAGCGATGCTATCCGAGATCATTTCAGACATACGGACAAGCGTGGCAATATGCTCACCTTCCAGCAGAGCGCGTTTGACTGCTAGGGATTCTTGGAAAAGAGATTGGGTACGTTGGGCGGGGGTTGTCATGATGGTTTTGATGAGATGGTGTTAGATGGAATAGACTGTTCAGCATTGTCGATCATTACATTATTTCATGAACATGAAGATACTTCTTGCGCATCCTGGAAAGCTGAAAACTGTGCCTATGGGTCAATTCGTTGGCGATGCATTGCGCGAGCTTGGTCACGAAGTCGTCGACTTTGATTTTTCGTCGCAATGGCACGATAAACTGTTGGAACACCTGACAGGCCGCGCACCCCATCAATGTGCCAATCAACGTCTCATCCAAGTAGCGGATGCCATCCATCCCGATCTCATGCTTGCAATCTTCGGGTTTGACCTTACACCTGAATCGCTCGAATACCTGAAGAGCCGTAGCATCGTGCGCGCATGCTGGTGGCTAAACGATCCATTCCAGTTTGATCGCTCACTTACCAAAGCCAACCACTACGATTTTTTGTTCAGCAACGCCCTAACCCAAGTTTAACAACCCCCATAAACTTTCATTACAAATCAACAAATTAGCGCGTACTAGTTTTGTGGGGTGAATTTTTTCGTGAATTTCGACCTCAAATGATCTTTTTGCATCTCTTTCCTGGCATCGGATTGATCTTCAATGCCTGATAAATTTCCATCAA
>JAUYFZ010000121.1 GCA_030689585.1 Rhodocyclaceae bacterium
AGCGTCCACCACTTTTAGTTACACCCGTCCGAGCGAGACCGAACGCACTGATTTGTCGCCAGTTCAGGTAATATCCGCGAGTGGCATTCCTTGGGGGGAGATGATGATGGAAGCACTTTGGCGGTTGCATGAGGGTATCGAAAAAACATTTTGGTACACACTGACGAGGAAACTGTTCAGTTTTTTACTGCTGTTTTTCTTCACGCTGGGTCTGTTGGTTATCTATGTTGAGCAGAAGAATGACGTGATCGCTGTGTTGACGGCGGGTGGCGTGGATCGTGCGCTGGTTGCACGCATACAGTCTGGCCTAGAGAGTGGGTTGGTCTGGATGGCGGGTATCACGCTGATGGCTCTCGTGATGAATGTTGCCCAAATACTTTACATGCGCTGGCTGATCGTTCGTCCTTTGAAGGTCATGACCGGAAATCTCAATGCTGTTGCGAGTGGGGAAGGCGATTTCACCTGTCGTATGCCGCTTTTGACCCATGACGAGCTGCGGGATGTGAGTGCGGCTTACAACCTTTTTGCGGAAAAAATGAGTGTGATTGTTCGGGATATTCAGTCCAGCACATCGCAGGTACTGCGTTCCGCAGATGATCTGACGGGGTTGTCTTCACGTTATGCGAACAACTCGCAACAACAGAGCCGGGATGCCTATGACATGGCAGCACAGGTCGAAATTCTGACTTATACGCTGGATAGTTTGGCTGACCAGTCGGCGAATGTTCAGCAGATTTCTGGTAAATCCAGTGATCATTCGATTCGAGGGGGAGAGGTCATCCACGCGGCGGCCAATGAAATGAATCAAATTACCCAGTCGGTGAATGAATCCTCACAGATTATTCAGGATTTGGGGCGGCAATCGGATCAAATCTCACAAATCGTCAATGTTATCAAGGAGATTGCAGATCAAACCAACTTGTTGGCTCTCAATGCGGCCATCGAGGCGGCCAGGGCGGGTGAGCAGGGACGCGGGTTCGCCGTGGTCGCGGATGAGGTCAGGAAACTGGCCGAGCGCACCAGTAATTCGACGCAGGAAATTACCGCCATGATTGAAAAGATTCAGTCGGGTACGCGGTTAGCGATTCAGAGCATGAATGCCGGTGTTAAGCGGGTGGGGGAAGGAGCCTTGCTGGCACAGCAGGCGGGAGAGGCGATCAACCAGATTAAATCAGGCATTGGGCAGGTGGTGTCTGCGGTGAATGAGATATCGGCTTCGTTGAAGGAGCAGGCGACTTCAAATGCCCAGAATGCTCATAAAGTAGAGGCGATTGCGCGTGTTTCGGAAGAAAATAGTAGTGCTTTCCTGGAAATGGCAGGTACTGCGCAGCAACTTGATGAGTTGGCCAAAAATCTCGGCGGACTGGTCGGGCGTTTTAAAGTGTAGTTTTTATAAACAACGGAGGAGGGAAATACCATGAATTTTGATGATGCTATCGCAGCCCATATCAAGTGGAAAGTTCGCTTGAGTCAGTTTATTGACGGAACCAGCACAGAAAAATTACAGAGTGTGAATGTCTGTAAAGACAACTTGTGCGATCTTGGCAAATGGATTTACGGGGAAGGTGTTCAGTTCAAGCCGCTGCCCCATTACAAAGATCTGGTAACGAAGCACGCCAATTTCCACGTTTGTGCCGGAAATGTGGTGCGGAAGGTGGAAGGCAACGATAAAGTGGGGGCCAAGGCCGCTTTGACCGGTGATTTTTCGATGGCTTCCAAGGAAACCGTGACAGCGATCATGGAATTGAAGAAGGAAGCCGCCAAGGCGTAACTAGTTTTTGCGGGTAACTTGCGGGTAACTTCGGGGGGAGTTACCCGCCGCCAAAAAATCAGCCGCCAAAGAAATCCTTGACACGATCCATCCAGCTTTGTGCTTTGGGATTGTGACGCGAGGCGTTGCCTTGGCTGATGGTTTCAAATTCCTGCAATAGTTCCTTCTGACGGTCGGTCAGGCTGACGGGCGTTTCCACGACGACATGGCAGAGTAGGTCGCCGCGAGCGATGGATCGCACGCCCTTGATGCCTTTGCCACGTAGACGAAAGACTTTGCCTGTCTGGGTTTCCGAGGGGATTTTCAGGCGGGCGATACCGTCGAGCGTGGGGATTTCAATTTCTCCTCCCAACGCGGCTGTCGTGAAACTGACGGGCATTTCACAGTGCAGGTCGTCGTGGTCTCGCTGAAAGACACCGTGCGGTTTGAGGTGAATCTGGACGTAGAGGTCACCGGCCGGGCCACCGCCCACGCCGGGTTCGCCTTCGCCAGATAGCCGGATACGATCTCCTTCGTCAATACCTGAAGGAATTTTGACCGACAGCGTTTTATGTTGTTTGATGCGTCCGCTGCCTTGGCAAGGCGCGCAAGGATCGGCGACATAACGCCCCGTGCCGTGACATTTCGGGCAAGTTTGCTGGATCGAGAAAAATCCTTGTTGCATCCGAACCTGGCCGTGACCACCACAGGTCGGACAGGTTTTTGGCTCCGATCCTTTCTTAGCTCCGCTGCCATGGCAGGTGTCGCATTCGGCCATGGTGGGAATGCGGATACGAGTTTCCGAGCCACGGGCGGCATCTTCGAGAGAGACTTCCAAGTTGTAACGCAGGTCGGCCCCTCGGTAGACATTGGATCGTCCACCGCCTCCGCCAGCACCGCCTCGTTGACCGTTGAAAATGTCGCCGAAGATGTCGGAGAAGGCATTGGCAAATCCGGCTCCTCCGGCTCCACCGAAACCCCCAGCTCCCCCTCCGGCAGAAGGATCAACACCCGCGTGACCAAACTGGTCGTAGGCGGGGCGTTTCTGCTTGTCGGAGAGAATCTCGTAGGCTTCCTTGGCTTCCTTGAAGTGATCTTCGGCTTTGGGGTTGTCCGGATTGCGATCCGGATGAAACTTCATGGCCAGCTTGCGGTAAGCCTTCTTGATATCCTCATCCGAGGCATCCCGGTTAATACCGAGTACCTCGTAGTAATCACGCTTGTTGGCCACTTATTTTTTGACCTCGGTGAATTCTGCATCCACGACATCGTCATCCGACTTCTTCTGTTCACTCTTACTACCGCCGGCGGTTCCACAAGAGCCATCGCCACAGGGAGCACCGTCTGCGCCACAGCCACCACTAGCAGCGGCTTGTTGTTCTGCGTAAACTTTCTCGCCGAGCTTTTGACCGGCTTGAGCCAGTGCTTGAGTTTTACTTTCCATCGTCGCTTTATCATTGCCTTTGATGGCTTCTTCGGCTTCTTTGAGAGCCGTTTCAATGGCTGTTTTTTCACTGGCCTCGATTTTGTCGCCATGCTCGGACAGGGCTTTTTTCACGGAGTGAACCATGGCATCGCACTGATTGCGGGCATCGACGAGTTCGTGGGCTTTCTTGTCCTCTTCGGCGTGGGTTTCTGCATCGCGCACCATGGCCTGAATTTCCGCTTCTGACAAGCCGGAATTTGCCTTGATGGTGATTTTGTTCTCTTTGCCGGTTCCCTTGTCTTTGGCCGAGACATGCAAAATTCCGTTGGCATCGATATCGAAAGTGACTTCGATCTGCGGCATTCCACGGGGAGACGGGGGGATGTCAGACAGGTTGAACTGGCCCAGGCTCTTGTTGCCTGTCGCCATTTCGCGCTCACCTTGCATCACATGGATGGTCACGGCATTTTGATTGTCGTCGGCAGTGGAGAAAACCTGGCTGGTTTTGGTCGGGATGGTGGTGTTTTTCTGGATCAGCTTGGTCATCACGCCACCTAGGGTTTCGATACCCAAAGAGAGCGGGGTGACATCGAGCAGAAGAACATCCTTGACATCGCCTTGCAACACGCCGCCCTGAATGGACGCACCGATCGCCACGGCTTCATCGGGGTTCACGTCTTTGCGCGGTTCCTTACCGAACACTTCCTTGACCTTCTCCTGCACCTTGGGCATACGGGTCATGCCGCCGACGAGGATCACATCGGCGATTTCATCGAGCTTGACTCCCGCATCCTTGATGGCGGTGCGGCAGGGGGCGACGCAACGTTCGATGAGTTCATCCA
>JAUYFZ010000135.1 GCA_030689585.1 Rhodocyclaceae bacterium
GTGCCGATGAGCACTTTCTACAACCTGCCTGCCCTAGGTGAAAAAGTGACGTTAGTCACGCACCTTGCCGTGCGGGAGGATGCGCATTTGCTGTTTGGCTTTCTCACGGAAGACGAGCGGGCGATGTTTCGCCAACTTCTCAAGATTTCCGGCATTGGCGCACGCACCGCACTCTCTCTGCTTTCTGGCTTATCGGTGAATGAACTGGCTCAGGCGGTCGTTCTTCAAGAAGTGGGACGATTGATAAAAATCCCCGGCATTGGCAAAAAAACCGCGGAACGCCTGCTGTTGGAACTTAAAGACAAAATGCCTAACACCGCGCTGACTTCGCAGGGAAGCACGACGACGGCATTCGTGTCAGATCATGCCAGTGACATCCTGAATGCCTTATTGGCCTTGGGCTACAGCGACCGCGAAGCGGTGTCCGCCATGAGGCAATTGCCCAAGGAGTTGACCGTATCCGACGGAATCCGGCAGGCCTTGAAACTTCTGTCCAAAACATGATCCTTCCTCGCCGCGCGCTCATCATCAAACTTCGTCATCACGGCGATGTGTTGCTCTCAACGCCTGTTTTTTCAGCCCTTCAACAGGCCGTGCCTTCCTGCGAAATTGATGCGCTGATCTATTCGGATACCCGGCCGATGCTGGAAGGCCATCCGGCGATTGCACAAATCCATGAGATTGACCGCGACTGGAAGCGTCAATCCATCCCTTCACAACTGGCCGCAGAGTGGCGATTGTTTTCCGCATTGCGGGAGCGGCAGTACGATTGGGTGATCCATCTATCCATTCATCCCAGAGGGGCGTGGCTCACACGGCTTTTACGGCCACAAAAGGCAGTGGCACCGCACAGGCTCAATGAGGGACGATTCTGGACGGGCAGTTTCACGCATTTTTATCCCGCTCAATCTCATCCACAACGTCATACCGTGGAATCCAATTTGGATGCCTTGCGGGCATTGGGGTTGAATCCCCCGTCTGGCCCCCTAGTGTTGAACCCTGGCGAATTTACAAAAACGCGGGGGGATCGATTTATCCACATTCACCCCACTTCACGCTGGCTGTTCAAATGCTGGACGGTCGAAAAAATGGCGCGACTCGCCGATGCACTGATCGAGCGAGGATACCCCGTTGTTTTAACATCAGCGCCGACCCCACGTGAAATGGAATGGATGGCAGCACTGCGAAGCGCGATGCAAAAAACAGCCCTTGATTTTTCCGGACAGCTTTCTCTCAAGGAACTGGCCGCCTTGACGGCTCGTGCTCTGCTTTTTGTAGGCGTGGATTCCGCGCCGATGCACATAGCGGCGGCCATGGGTACGCCCACGGTAGTGTTGTTCGGGCCTTCCGGAGATCGTGAATGGGGGCCGTGGCAGGTTCCGCATCGCATTTTGGTGTCCAAAGTCCACCCCTGCCGTCCGTGTGGAAGTGATGGTTGCAACCACAGCAAGGTATCGGAATGCCTGACGACGTTATCCGTCGAAGAAGTTCTGGCGGCCTGCGAAGAATTACTGGAGAAGAAAACAGCATGAACGATTCCGCCCTCTACCGTCGCCTGCTTACTTACGTTCGCCCCTACTGGCGGATGTTTGCCGTGACCGTCGCCGCCATGGTGGTGGCTTCACTGACAGAACCGGCCTTCCCCGCGCTCTTAAAAATCATTTTTGACCGAGGATTCGTCAAAAAGGAAGTCAGCATCATCCAGTTGGCTCCCTTCGTGCTGGTGGGCATCTTCGTCTTGCGTGGGTTGGCTGGTTTCGTCAGTAATTATACGATGGCCTGGGTGGGGTCCCGCGTGGTGGCCGATATGCGCAGTCAGTTGTTCCGGCGGCTCATCACGCTACCCATTCCCTTCTTCGACCATACGAGCACGGGCGCGCTGGTGTCGAAATTCAACTACGACACCGGGCAGATTTCCGGCGCGGCCTCCTCCGTTATCACCGTACTGGTGCGGGAAACCCTGACCCTGATCGGTCTCCTAGCCTGGCTTTTCTACCTCAACTGGCAACTGACCGCCATCGTTTTTATCGTCGCCCCCCCTGTGGTGTGGGTTACCTATGTCGCGTCACGACGCATCCGGGTGCTTTCCAGAAAATCGCAGGAAACCATGGGCGATATGACCCATGTGCTGGAAGAATCGGTGGTGGGACGAAAGGTCATCAAGTTGTTCGGGGGGCACGGGTACGAAACGCGGCGTTTCGACAAAGCCATTGAGCAGGTGCGCAACCTAGGAATGAAGCTTACCGTCACCTCTGGCTTATCCACGCCGATGATTCAGGCGATTATTTCCATCGCCCTAGCCCTCATCATCTACTTTGCCGCCATGCAATCCCTGCGGGATGAAACCACGGTAGGGGGATTCGTCGGATTCATCACGGCGATGGTCATGTTGATGAATCCTGTCAAGGCACTGACGGGAGTCAACGAAGCCATCCAGCGGGGGCTGGCCGCGCTGGAGAGTGTGTTTGCGTTACTCGACCAAAAACCAGAATCGGATCAGGGCGTACAAACGCTTGCCCGTGCAGAGGGGCACGTTGAGTTCGTGGGCGTGGGCTTCCGTTATCGGGAACAGGGAAATCCTATACTGGACGGCATTGATCTCTCCGTAAAACAGGGTGAGACCGTCGCCCTCGTGGGGCCGTCTGGGGGCGGAAAAACCACGCTGGCCAACCTGATTCCCCGGTTTTACGCCCCTACTCGCGGAAGTATTCGGGTGGATGGCATCGACATTACGGATTTAACGCTCGCCAGTTTGCGGGCGAACATTGCCGCCGTTTCACAGGATGTCGTGCTTTTCAACGACACGGTGGCCGCCAACATCGCCTACGGCACCTTGGCAAATACCTCACCTGAGACGATCGAAGCCGCTGCGCGTGCCGCCCACGCCCATGAATTTATCGCCGCCATGCCGGAAGGTTACAACACCCTGATCGGTGAAAACGGAGTGCAACTCTCCGGCGGACAGCGGCAACGCCTGGCGATTGCGCGGGCCTTGTTAAAGGATGCGCCCATCCTCATCCTCGACGAAGCCACCTCGGCCCTAGATACAGAATCCGAACGGCATGTCCAAGCGGCATTGGAAACCCTGATGAAAGGCCGAACCACGATCGTGATCGCCCATCGTCTGTCCACCATCGAATCCGCCGACCGTATCGTCGTGCTCAAACAGGGACGCATCGCAGAACAGGGCACCCACGCAGAACTGCTGGCGAAAGAAGGCACGTACGCTCATCTTTATCGGTTGCAATTCACGGGGTTGTGAGAAAGACTCTCCCGAACTATAACCTTTGGCCTAATTGCGTTTTAAATCGCTTGTGATAGAGTTCGTCGCGTGACGCGTTTCGCCTCCACAGGAAGGACTCACGGAAGAACCTACCATGACTGCAATTACTTTTGACACCTTGAGCTTTACTCGTCGCCTGCGCGAAGCAGGGTTTGACGAAAGACAGGCAGAAACTGTTGTGCGTGTTTTGGCAGATGCTCAAGATAAAGTAGTTACAAAGGAGTATCTGGATTTCAAGCTGGAAGCAGTGATGAGTGAGCTTAAACTTGTCAAATGGATGCTTGCTTTGGTGGTTGCTGCCAATGTTATGCCGCTGCTCGCAAGAATTTTTAATTGATTAGAAAGCAATGAACAAAACGCACTGGATGTTGGGTATTTTGATTGCACTGACAGTAGCAAATTTCGCTAAACAGTATTTTTAACTTTAACTCTCGTTGGAGGACTCACCATGAAACGCCCACTTAAAACTCATTTAACCCCCATCGCCCTAGCCCTGACCTTTGGCCTAGCCGCCCCAGCCCATGCTTGGCGGGTCGACACCAGTAGCGGCATAACCATGTTGAAACTATCGGAGGCCGGCAACTTCGGTGTCGGCATCTCCAACCCCGACCCCTAC
>JAUYFZ010000165.1 GCA_030689585.1 Rhodocyclaceae bacterium
TAACCGTGGAATTTCATCAGGAGGGCGTTCGTCACAATGAGGTGACGAAATAAAGCGAGCTTGTGGCCAGAGTCCTGCTGCATCGATGAGGCTATCCGAGTCGCTGAGGCTATCCGAGTCGCCGGAGCTATCCGAGTCGGAGGTGTTCTTCACAACAATAACGTCGCCCATTGGCTTCCAGGCTTTCGTGGAGGGGGATGTGAGTACCGCAATGGTCACAGGCCACCATAGTTTCTGGTGCGCGAGAAGCCGGTGGCTGCGGCGTGTCCGTGCGGTGAGTGATGCGGGCGCGGAAAACGGCCAACAGGGTGAATACGACGGCTAGGAGGAAGAGAATTTTTACCATGCGCGGATTATCGCTTAAAATCCGCCGCCCAATACCTCTCTCGCTCTCTCGCTTCTCCATGAACTATCTAGGGTTCACTCTCCGAAACAACCTGTTTGTCGCGCCGATGGCGGGTGTGACGGATCGTCCGTTCCGCCAACTTTGCAAGCGGATGGGGGCAGGTTTGGCGGTGTCGGAAATGGTAACTTCAAATTCTCTGCTCTATGGAAGTGCCAAAACGCGCCGCCGTGCCAATCACGAAGGGGAAGTGGCACCCATTGTCGTTCAGATTGCAGGGTCTGATCCCCTCATGCTGGCGAAGGCCGCGCAATACAACGTCGATCGTGGGGCGCAGATTATCGACATCAACATGGGGTGTCCGGCTAAGAAGATTTGCAATGTCCAGGCCGGTTCTGCCCTGATGAAAGATGAGCCGCTCGTGGCGCGCATTCTCAAAGAAGTCGTGGCTTCCGTGCCGAATACGCCCGTCACCCTGAAATTTCGTACGGGTTGGGAGCGTAGTCAGCGCAATGCGCCCGCCATTGCCCGCATTGCCGAAGATGCTGGCGTGCGGGCCATCGCCATTCATGGCCGCACCCGCGCCGATCAATACAGCGGAGAAGCTGAATACGACACCATTGCACTGGTGAAATCACAAGTGAACATCCCCGTCATTGCCAATGGAGATATTGATTCACCCGCCAAGGCGAAATTCGTGCTCGATATCACGAAAGCAGACGCGCTGATGGTGGGGCGTGCCGCACAGGGTCGGCCTTGGTTGTTCCGTGAAATAGAACACTATCTGGCGACCGGGACACTGCTGTCGCCCCCGACACGCATTGAAATTCACGGGATATTGTGCGATCACCTTCGGGACCTTTACGATTTTTACGGAGAGGAAACCGGCGCAAAAATCGCCCGGAAACATATTGGCTGGTATACAAAAGGCATCGAAGGAGCGGCGAAATTCCGTTATGCCATGAACCAAATGACCTCGATGAATGCACAATTAGCGGCCACCGATGAATTTTTTCTGAAAGCAGCCTGATGAGTAATGACATTGCAGAATGTGTGCGTCGCGTATTGGAGGATTATCTTCGCGATCTCGACGGGCAGGCATCGCACGCCATTTATGGCATGGTGATGGACTGTGCCGAACGTTCAATGCTGGAGGTCATCATGAAACATACCCACGGCAATCAAACTGCGGCGGCTGATATGTTGGGAATCAGTCGCAACATGCTACGACGCAAATTAACTCGCATGGTCACGAAGCCCACCCCTCCCCTTGATTAACGTGAAACACATTCCCCATCCCCCTCCCAGCCTCCCCCTTGAAGGGGGAGGAGCGTCTCTCCCTCCCCTTCAAGGGGAGGGTTGGGGAGGGGATGGGGGTCAATGGGGCATGTTTCATGATGCGGGGTGGCGATTCGCCATGTCCGTTAACTGCCCACTAACTCACATGGAATCCGTTAAATGCGATTAAACGCCCGCCCCCCTTCGCCCCCCTCTCGGGGGGTTCTCATCGGCTCGCTGTGCCGTTACGGGGTACTTCGAATGAGTGTATTTCACCCTAACTCACCATGACCCAAGCTCTCATCAGTGTTTCAGACAAACGTGGTATTGAAGATTTTGCACGTGAACTCGCCGCCCTCGGCATCAAGATACTGTCGACCGGCGGTACGGCGAAATTGCTGCGTGAAGCGGGCATTCCCGTGACAGAGGTGTCCGATTACACCGGCTTTCCGGAGATGCTCGATGGTCGTGTCAAAACCCTGCATCCGAAGGTGCATGGCGGCATTCTCGGCATTCGTGGCAACGCCGAACATACCGCCACGATGCTGGCCCACGACATCCCGCCGATTGATCTGGTGGTGGTGAACCTCTACCCCTTCGCCCAGACCGTGGCCAAGGCGGATTGCACGCTCATAGAGGCGATCGAAAACATCGACATCGGGGGCCCGACGATGGTGCGAGCGGCGGCTAAGAATCACGGCAATGAATCGGGCGGGGTGGGCATTCTCACCAGCCCCGATGATTACGCGGCGGTGCTGACTGAGTTGAAAGCCAATGGAGGCGCACTTTCCTATCAAACCCGCGTCGATCTGGCGAAAAAAGCTTTCACCCATACCGCCCGCTACGATGCCGCCATTTCCAATTGGCTCACCAGCTTGGATGCTGATAACAAACCCACGCCGTTCCCGGATCGCCTGCAACTAAGTTTCGACAAGGTCGACACGATGCGCTATGGCGAAAACCCGCATCAGTTGGCCGCTTTCTATCGTGAACCGCTGGCGGTGCCGGGTAGCATTGCGGCGTATGAACAGTTGCAGGGCAAGGAACTTTCCTACAACAACA
>JAUYFZ010000167.1 GCA_030689585.1 Rhodocyclaceae bacterium
TCGCAACTGGTTCTGGCCAGAGAACTCACGCTGGAAGAAATACGCGCTATCCGTCAGGTTACCGCCACGCCCGCCGCCACGCCCGCCGCCACGCCCACCGCCACGCCCACCACCACGCCCACCACCACGCCCGCCGCCACGCCCACCACCACGCTCGAATTCTTCATCCACGGTGCACTTTGCGTCAGTTACAGCGGTCAATGCACCATCAGCCAAGCCTTAACGGGGCGCAGTGCCAACCGAGGAGAATGCGCCCAGCTTTGCAGATTACCTTGGTCGTTGGCAGAAAGTGACGGACAACTCATCGCCAAAAACAAGCATTTGCTCTCCCTAAAAGACAATAATCAGAGTGCCAACCTACTCGCACTTATGGAAGCGGGCATCCGTTCCTTCAAGATCGAAGGACGCATGAAAGACCTCTCCTATGTCAAGAACATCACGGCTCACTACCGACGGCTGCTCGACAACCTCATGGCGGAAACCTCACGCTATCGTCCGGCCTCTTCAGGTCATTGCACCTTCTTTTTTATGCCACACCCCCAAAAAACCTTCAACCGAGGTGCCACGGACTATTTCGTCAATGAACGCAAGCTCGATATCGCCGCGTTCGACACGCCAAAATTCGCCGGTGAACCCATCGGAACCGTCACAAAACGCGGCACGGGCTGGTTTGAAGTGGACAGTCACGAACCCTTACACAACGGCGACGGTCTGACTTGGTTCGATGCGAAGCACGAACTCACCGGTTTGCGCGTCAACCGCGTTGAAACGCAAGGTCACTGTTTGCGAATCTTCCCAACCACCCTGCCGGACCATCTTGTCGTGGGCACTCTGCTCCACCGCAATCTGGACCATGAATTCGAACGACATCTGGAGAAAAAATCTGCGGATCGTCGCCTCTTCGTCCAAATCATCCTGGCCGAAACCTCTGATGGTTTGAGGCTAACCATGACGGATGAGGACGGAGTCTCCGCGACCTTCACGCACCCTTGCCTTTTGACCCCCGCCCGAAATAGCGAACAAGCACGAAATACGATTCACGAACATCTTGGAAAATTAGGCAACACGATCTTCGAAGCGAAAAACATCACGCTGCACCTCTCGCAAACTTGGTTCATTCCAGCGTCCACGCTGAATGCACTGCGTCGGGAAACGGTCGAACTACTCGAAGCCACCCGACTTTCCGTCTTCGCACGTCAAAATCGTCGTCCAGCTACCGAACCTCCCCCCCTTTATCCAGAAACCGAACTGACTTACCTTGGTAACGTGTATAACGCCAAAGCTCGAACCTTCTACGAAAAACACGGGGTCACTCTGATCGCACCGGCTTTTGAAGCCGGCCACGAAAAAAATGACCTTTCGCTGATGATTACCCGGCACTGCCTGCGTTACAGTTTCCACCTCTGCCCTAAACAGGTCAAAGGACTCCAACCCACTCCCATGATCCTCATCAACAACAACGAAAAACTCACCCTACGATTCGACTGCAAACGCTGTGAAATGCACGTCATCGGCAAATCCAAATGAAAAGTACACTTCTCTCAATCTTGGCTTTTATCGCGCTGGCCATCGCCTTTCTCGCCACTCCTTTGTTTTTTACTTCTGGAAAACCACCGCTCCCCCCTCCCAGTGAAGGACTCCCCTGGCAAATCGACATGTTGCCGGAAGGGCGTTCAAAAGTTTTTGGATTGACGTTAGGCGAAGGAACCTTAAACGATGCGATGGTCAAGTTTGGCCACGGTGATCACCATCCGCAAATCGCCATCATCACCGCCCCCGAAGAAACCGGTGTGTTAGAGGCCTATTGGGAAAGCGTTTCAGCAGGTTTCATCACAGGCAAGATGGTTCTCACCCTAGAGGTGTCAAAAGAAGTCATCGAGTCGATGCGCAGCCGGTCCATCAAAACCGAGTACATGAAAAGCACCACGAGGCAATCCACCCTGCACCCGGATGACAAACGGGCGGTTCTCAATTTTCCCATCGCCGCCATTGCGTTCATTCCCGCAGCGCAACTGGATGAAGAGCGTATTCTTCAGCGTTTTGGCACGCCCGATGAACGCATTCGTGGCATCAATGACACGGAACACTTTCTCTACCCTGCCAAGGGACTTGATCTGCGCTTAGACGGCAATGGCAAAGAAGTATTGCAATATGTTGCTCCACGGGATTTTGCCCGCCTGCGACATGTTTTGATTGATTCTAAAACAGTAACCACACCATGACCCCCAAACTCGCCGCCGCCTTGGAAGCCCGTCAGCCGCTTCTCGATCAACTACACGCCGAACAGACCGATGCCTACCGCCTCTTTCACGGATGCGTTGAAGGACAACCGGGATTAACCGTCGACCGTTACGGAGACTTGCTCCTGGTGCAAAGTTTCCATTCCCCGCTGGATGCCGAAAACCTGTCCGATCTGGAAACCTTTTATGCCAGCGAATTCCCTGATCTGGCCCTCGTCGTCAACGACCGCAGCCATGCCAATTCGCGCATCGCCAACCCGTTGGAACCCGACGCATTGGCCATTGCCATGCAACCGCGCATCGCTCACGAGCTAGGAGTTAACTATCGCATTCAAGCACGTCATGCAGGTCAAGACCCTTGGCTGTTCCTAGATTTACGCGCAGCACGGCGACGGGTCATGCAAGAAGTGCCGGGGAAATCCCTGCTCAACCTCTTCGCCTATACCTGCGGAGTAGGCATCGCCGCCGCAAAATCTGCGGCCAGTTTTGTGGTCAATGTGGACTTCGCCAAATCTAGCCTCGATGTCGGTCGCGAAAATGCACAAATCAATACCCTTCCGATTCGCCCCCGATTCATCCTAAGCGATGCCTTCGCTGCCATGCGTCAATTAGCCGGTATCGGCCAACCGACGCGTGTTCGCGGAAAACGTATGCCCGCTTTTCCAAAACTGGAACCGCGTCAGTTCGATATGGTTTTTCTTGATCCGCCTCGCTATGCCAAAAGTTTGTTCGGCGTTGTCGATCTCATCAACGATTATTCGGCACTCTTCAAACCCGCCCTGCTCTGCACAACAGTAGGCGGAACACTGATCTGCTGCAACAACGTAGCCGAAGTCGAACGCGAAGCATGGCTGGATCAACTGCAACGCAGCGCAAAAAAGATAGGGCGAACCATCCGCGATGTCGAATGGATAGGTCCAGAAGCCGATTTCCCCAGTCCCGATGGAAACCCGCCGCTAAAGACCGTGTTGCTCAGGGTTTAATACCGCTTGAATGAAGAAGAGGAGCCCCCTACTTGAAAACCCAAGCGACACCCGACCGTGAAACCCGCGCCGCCATGGCGTAAGGCACACATTGAAGCAGCATGGAGATGAAAAATCAGAGGCAGCGCGAGGCCAGATCGCTGTAACAGTGAATGACTTTGGCAGAATTCCAGAGATAACGACGTTTCCTGACAGGGTTTTCCTTGATGGAAAAAACAAGATCGGGCGCGACGTGATTGTTTTCGTCAAAGTCATTGACGGTATCAGATATCGTCACGTCGAGGAGATTCGGCGCGGGAAGCGCCTTGTTGTAACAGACTCAGTGCGCAAGAAAATCGGCAAATCGGAGTCTTGAACGGAAGTGCCGATACCCGCGACGAGTGCATGCTGGCTTGCGCCCCCTTCTCTCAACGTCCGAGACGACTTCACGGGTACGGGTGCAAGCACTATAAGGAATCCTCCCCATGCAAGTCAACCCCCTCCCCATTCAAACCCCCCCCCATTTCCCCGTGACAACCGTCATATAGTACCCTGCCGAGCGTTCGACAAGACATGTTTCAATCCTCGCCCGCCCCGAAGGACGGGCGCTACAGTACATTTATAACTTATTGACACCGAAGGAAAATCCGGCGAAAGGCCGCGAACCTCGCTTCAGGATGCGAATCGGTATTCGGGATGTTGTGGAAGGTTATCATCTTTTCTTTTATTCACAACGAGTTACAAGTGGCGCGAAACCACCGGCAATTTCACCATCGCTAGGGGTTCGCACATTCATACGATCAACGGCGCCTCGAAATCCACGGCTCGGAAATTTCCGTATTCCTTGACGTGGAGTTCTACCGGTTCCGTCAATCGGTACAAGCGCAAATTATCCTCCCGCTCGTCGATTTCCGCCAGCAGTTGGCGTTCCAGGTCTTCGTATTGCATCTGGTTGACGTTGCATTCGAACACCGATTTTTGCACCCTTTGGCCGGTGCGCTCACAGATTTTTGCCACGCGCCGTAAGCGCTTGCGCCCGGCGGCGGTTTCGGTGGAGACGTCGTAGGTGACGATAATCAGCATGGCTATTTGGCGAGGAAGGGCAGATAGCCTTCCATTTCGCCGCGTATCGTGCGTGCCATGAAGCGCGCCTGGAGTTGCGGCAGCAGGCCAATGGGGACGCGGGTTTCGAGCAGGGGGTGGGTGATTTCTTCCTGCTTGCGTTCCTGGTAGGCGACCACCACCGTCTTGCGCGCATCCCCTTCGAGCATTACCGCGCCGCCTTCGCGTAGCTGGAAATCCGCTTCGCTGATCTGCCCGCGATTGACCAGCGTCAGGGCCAGACGGTCGGCGAGGATAGCGCGGAATTCTTCCATCAAATCCAGCGCCAGCGCGGCGCGACCGGGGCGCACGGCATGGAGGAAGCCCAGTTGCGGGTCGAGGCCGACGGATTCCAACGCCGAGCGGCAGTCATTCATGACCATGGCGTAAAGGAACGACAGCAGCGCGTTGAAACGGTCGCGCGGCGGACGGCGAGTGCGCCCGTCCATAGTGAAGGCGGAGCGGGCGCTTTTCCTGACAACATAGGGCAGCGCCGAGAAGTAGGTTTTAGCGGCATCGCCCTCGACGCCGCGTAGCGCGTCCAAATCTGCCGTTTGCGGCAGGTTGCGCACGGAATGCGCCAAGCTTTCCGTTGCATCGTCCAGGCGCTTGGCGTCATCCGCGTCGTCCGCCTCGCGCGCGGCGCGCAGCAGCACTTGGCGGGCGTTGCGCACCTTGCCGGCGATCACCGCACGCGCCAGATCGAGGGCGA
>JAUYFZ010000230.1 GCA_030689585.1 Rhodocyclaceae bacterium
ATTTTCCCATGTGTAATCAACAAGTTAAAAGATGTGTGCATACGGAAGCCTTGAAGGGGAGGGAGAGATGCTCCTCCCCCTTCAAGGCTACCGTAAGCACACAAGTTGGAGCATCTTACTCCTCCCCCTTCAAGGGGGAGGCAGGGAGGGGGATGGAGAATGTGTTTCACGTTAATGTCCTGTCCGTGGAACGCTCCACGTCGATGATAACGCCTCGGCCTGCTGCAGTACCGTTTGTACGGCTGCGTCCTGCAGATCAGGCGGGTATCCATACTTGCGCAGAATGCGCTTCACCAGAACCCGCATCCGCGCACGAGCAGAATCACGATGCGCCCAATCCACCGATACGTTCTCGCGCAGGCTCACCAACAATTCGTGTGCGATGAGTTTCAGTTTGTCGTCACCCATCATTTGAATCGCGCTCTCGTTCTCGGCCAGCGCGTCGTAGAAGGCAATTTCATCCTCGGACAGGCCTTGCTCTTCACCCCGCTGGCGCGCTGCCCGAATATCCTTGGCGAGATCGATCAACTCCTGCAAAACCTCAGCAGTGGTGATCGCATTGGCGTGATACCGTGCGACCGCATCTTCCAACCGCTCCGAAAACGCCTTGGTTTGTACAACGTTGGCTTTGCTGCGGGAGCGGATGCCGTCGTTGATCAACTTCCGTAACGCTTCGAACGCGAGGTTCTTGCGTTCCATCTGCTGAACTTCGGCTAAGAACTCGTCGGACAGGATCGAGATGTCCTGGCTCTTGATTCCGGCGGCTGCGAGGATATCGACGATCTCGGTGGAAACTACGGCGCGACTCACGATCTGCTGGATCGCCCGCTCTTGCAAATAAACGCGCTCTTGCTGAGTCACGCCCGCCCCGGTGCTGCTCTTTACCAGCGCGGCACGGATCGCCTGGAAGAAGCCCACTTCCTCTCGGATTTCGCGGGCATCGTCGGATGCTGATGTAAGAGAGAACGCCTTGGACAACGCCAGCACGGCATCCTGATAACGGCGATGTGCCTCCTTTTTGCCATCCTTGGTTTTTACCGAAGCCGCCAACTTTTGCTGCATGTCGAGAATCCACTCAATGGCACCGGCCATCATTGCCAAACGTTCTTGAGGTGTTCCACCCATCGCTGAGGCGTAGTCAAAGCCGTGGTACATATCGCGCACAACTTCGACCTTTTCCATCAGCACGGCGACGGCCTGCGACTCGTCGATACCGGTGTTCTCCTGGTCGCTCGATGAGTATTGCGAAAGTGCCGATTTCAGATTCTGGGCGATACCGATGTAGTCAACGATCAACCCGGCCGGCTTGTCGCGGAACACACGATTCACCCGTGCAATCGCCTGCATCAAGCCATGCCCCTGCATCGGCTTGTCCACGTACATCGTGTGCATACAGGGCGCGTCAAAGCCGGTGAGCCACATATCCCGCACGATCACCAATTTCAGCGGGTCTGATGCGGAGCGTGCGCGCTTGGCCAGCAAATCGCGGCGAGACTTGTTGCCGATGTGCTGTTGCCACTCTTCGGGGTCACTGGCAGCACCCGTCATCACAATCTTCACCGCCCCCGTGTTGTCATCGGTACTGTGCCAGTCCGGACGGAGCTTCACGATCTCGTCATACAGCTTCACGCAGATACGACGGCTCATGCACACCACCATCGCCTTTCCGTCCAGCGCAGCAACGCGATCCTCGAAGTGGGTGACCATGTCCGCAGCTACCAGCGCGAGACGCTTATCACTGCCCACCAAGGCTTCCACGGTCGACCATTTGCGCTTGAAGCGTTCCTGTTCGACCTCTGGATCGTCCTCCGTGAGTTCGCTCACCTCGGCATCGATCTTCGGCTTCTCGTCCTCATCAAGCTCAATGCGAGCAAGCCGCGACTCGTAGTAGATCGGCACGGTCGCACCGTCCTCGACTGCGCGGCTGATGTCGTAAACGTCGATGTAATTGCCGAACACCGCCGGGGTATTCACATCGTCGGCCTCAATGGGCGTGCCGGTAAAACCAATGAACGATGCGTTGGGCAGCGCATCGCGCAGGTACTTGGCGAACCCGTAGGAAATTTCCCCCGTTTTGGCATTCACCTTGGCACGAAAACCATATTGGCTGCGGTGCGCTTCATCAGCGATGACGACCACGTTGCGGCGGTTTGTGAGTGCTGCACCCTCACCAAACTTTTGCAAGGTTGTAAAAATCACCCCACCCGATGCACGCGCCAAAAGTTTCTGCAAGTCTTCACGGCTGCCGGCCTGTACGGGGGTTTGTCGAATCAGGTCACGGCACATCGAGAAGGTGGCGAACAACTGGTCATCGAGGTCATTGCGGTCGGTCAGCACGACAAGCGTTGGATTGGCCATCGCTGGATGTTTGACCAGTTGCCCTGCGTAGAACGCCATCAACAAACTCTTGCCGGAGCCTTGTGTGTGCCAGATTACCCCAGCTCTTCTGTCACCTTTTGCTTGGGTTCTAACGCTGGGTAAGCCGTAATTGGCAGGTTCCTCATGCACCCCCTGCCATTGGCTTGATGCGCGAAGGGTCGAATCGATCGCACGAATGACCGCGTGAAACTGGTGGTAGCCCGCGATAATTTTCGCCAAGCCTGAACCCGTCTCACCAAACACAGTGAAATGACGCAGCAGATCAAGCAAGCGGCTTTGCTCGAAAACGCCCTCAATCAAGGTTGAAAGCTCCGGCGCGCCTTTTGGGGCAATGTCTTTGCCGTCGGTTGTGCGCCACGGCATAAACCGCTCCAGGTCGGCAGAGAGCGAGCCGACGCGGGCGGTGATCCCATCCGATGTCACCAGCAGTGCATTGGTATTGAATAGTGCCGGGATCTGTTTTTTGTAGGTCTGTAGTTGGTTGAAAGCACCCGCCAAAGTTGCATTGCTGCTACCGGGAGCCTTCAGTTCGATCACGCCAAGCGGCATTCCATTCACGAACACCACCACGTCCGTGCGGCGGTTATGTTGCCCGGCGATCACCACGAACTGACTCACCACTAACCAATCGTTCTGCGCTGGCCGCTCGAAGTCGATGAGGGAAACCTTGCCCGCCGTCAGCGTGCCGCGCATGTCACCTTCTACGGCGTAATACTCAACATCGACACCCTCGGTCATCAGCTTATGGAGTCGGCGGTTTTCTTCGAGGAGCGACGGCAATTCAGATTGCATGACCTTGCGTATCGCATCCTGACGCGCATCCAAGGGTATTCCTGGATTGAGCTTTGCTACGGCATCCTCCAAGCGACGCTGAAGCACCACCACATCGTGACTGTCACGCTCAGCGCGATGGCCATCGGGGCCGATATTTTCTTCTTGCTCGATGCGGTAGCCCAGCCCGCGCAGTTGCTCTAGTAGTGCCCGCTCAACAGCGGCTTCAGATAAAAAAGCCATTATTTTCCCTCGTCTT
Source organism: Rhodocyclaceae bacterium (assembly GCA_030689585.1). Classification (GTDB taxonomy): domain Bacteria; phylum Pseudomonadota; class Gammaproteobacteria; order Burkholderiales; family Rhodocyclaceae; genus Nitricoxidivorans. The sequence continues at coordinate 3,410 of JAUYFZ010000230.1, forward strand.
TTCGTATTGATTTACGCCGTGGCTTAGGCATCAGTTGGATGTTCTTCGCGATGATGACATCCTGTTTGCGAATCACCGCGCCAAACGAATCTCGCGCCACAGCCGGTTTGCGTTTAAACAAGCAACTCATTGAAAGTAAACCATTTAAATAGCGCAGACCGTGCTTACGTCGGCTTGCTTTTAAATAAGCGTCACGCCCAAAATGGCACATAGCTACGATAGCGGGTGGAGGTTTGGGCAGGGTCGGCAAGCTTGATTTTTCCAACATCCATTGTCGCCGCAATGACTTGGGAAAACCGTTGCTGACTTGTCTTCCGATAGCTTGAATCGCAATTTCCGGAAACATCTTGGCCGCCTTCATGGTATCGATAATGTTTTGCAGGTGCTTGCTCATGGTTTTGGCAGCTTGGGCTTCTTCGGCTGCGGTTGCTTTTCCAAATCGGTCACAGCCCGCTCAAAGTCTGCGTCCACTTGCCGTGCTTCATTGGCGGTAAGCGCCTTGAACTTGTCGTATTCCATATCTGCTTTGGCTAGGGCCATTTCGTGAGAAATGCGCCCAGCGTGGGTGAGAATACTGCGGTCGTTCAGGGTCAGAAAACCATTCAGCTTTTCGATCCAGTCCACCATGTGCATTGGCACTCGGCGCATGGCTTGGCCTTGGGCAAAAACAAGGTATTGCTCGACGAGGTTGTTCAATGCCGCCAACTCTGTCTCGCTGAGGTAGTTCTTGGCGATGGCAACATCCTGCTTGCGAATCACCGCGCCACGCCAGTTCGTCAGGCCAAGGTTCGGCTTGGTCGCATCTGCCCGCTCATGGACGATTTCGGCCGCTGTCTGGCCGGTGATCGCCCAATGCACCTTGTTTTGCACCGTTTTGAAAAACAGCAGACTGCCCTCCTGCGTGGGGTCGTAATCAATACTCGTCGCGTAGATGTCAGTAATCTTTTGGTAGAACCGCCGCTCCGAGGTGCGGATGTCTTGAATCCGCCGCATCAACTCCTCGAAATAGTCGAAGGGCTGATCGGGGTTTTTCAGCCGATCATCATCAAGGAGGAAGCCCTTCACGATATATTCGCGCAGGTGCTGAGTGGCCCAGATGCGAAAGCGTGTGGCTACCGCACTTTTCACTCGATAGCCCACCGAAATGATGGCATCGAGATTGTAGAAACGAGTCGCGTAGTTTTTCCCGTCGGCGGCAGTAGTAAAGGAATCCTTTACGACTGAACCCTGCACCAATTCACCCTCGGCGAAGATGCTTTTCAGGTGCTGCCCGACGTTCTGCTTGGTGGTCTGAAATAGCTCCGCCATATGCTGCTGCGTGAGCCAGACCGTCTCACCTTCAAAGCGCACGTCGAGCTTCAGTTGCCCGTCTTCGGTCTGATAAACGAGGAACTGGCCGCCCGGAGGTGAAATTTTGGAATCTTTACTCATGGCCTGACCTCCTCTATGGATTCTAGGTTTGCCACGCGCAACTCACCGGAAAGCAGCTTGGGTAATAAGGTGTCGCGCAGGGTGGCGAGGGTGCGGGATTGAATGCGACTGGCGATGATGTGGTTGATGAGCGGCGACATGATGCGTGTCATGGCATCGAGAAGCGGTGGCGGTGAGATGAGAACTTTGGCGGCTGTCAGGTGACCGCGCTGAATGTGTCCCATCGTGGTGGCTTTGCCAGCGGCGATGAGACGAAATTCGTCGAGATGATAAAGCGTCCAAAGATAGTAGAACCACTTTGAAAACTCGGGTGACGTGACTTTGAAAAGATGTTGGTTTAGCGCGCCAGAGCCGCCGCACCAGAGTTCAACTTCAAGACTGCCAGACCATGAGAAAAGCACGTCGCCATCTTGGACGATGTATGCGGGAGGCAGGTCGGTGTTGCAACGATCAGCTCCGACGGAGTCGCCTTTGCGGAGTTGGGCAATCTTGATGACCGGAAGCGTCGGGTCGTCGCCGGGTGGAAACTTCTGGAGGGCAAGACCGTTGAGGTAGTGGGCGGTCTTGTCGAGACTGCGGACTTCCCACCCCTTCGGAATCTCCCCCAATTCCGAATCCTCAAACGCATCAGGGAATAGCGCGGCGATTTCGGGGGTTAAGCCCAGCGGCTGGCGACCTTCCATCTTCGCCCGCACGGGGTCGAAGTCTACAAACCATGATTTGAACAAAGCCCGCGCCATCGCCTCCAGCGTCGCGTTCATCCGCCGATTCAGCTCGATCTTGTCGTCCAGCGTGCCGAGAATGTGGGCAATGGCGCGTTGTTCGGGGATGGGTGGGCAAGTGAATTTGAAGCCGAAGATATCGTTCAGCGTGATACTCGCCTGACTCGCGCTACCTTGAGCAGTACCGACA
>JAUYFZ010000179.1 GCA_030689585.1 Rhodocyclaceae bacterium
GCAGCTTCTGCTGGATATGCCGCCCGATAATTACGAGACTTGTTTGTCCCTTCATTTTTACCCCATCCCCTCCCCAGCCCTCCCCTTGAAGGGGAGGGAGATTGGTGCTGCCCTCCCCTTGAAGGGGGGGGAGGCCGCAACAACCGCTTCGATTACCCACTACAAACCGCATAGAGCCGATCATATTGATCTCCTGCTATGCGCATGACAAATAGCGCAGGCTAACGCGTCGGCGGCATCGGTGGACGGAACGCCGGGTAATTGCAACAGGCGCATGACCATTTGCTGCACTTGCGTTTTGGCGGCTTTGCCGTGACCCACGACGGCCTGTTTGATTTGCAAGGCGGTATATTCGGCCACCGGCAGATAAGCCAATACCAGCGCGGAAATAGCCGCACCCCGTGCCTGACCGAGTAGCAGGGTCGACTGGGGATTGACGTTGACAAACACTTTTTCGATAGCCGCCTCGTCGGGAGGATGCATTGAAATGACCTCGCTGAGGCCATCCAACAAGGTTTTAAGTCGTTCCGGCAAGCTGCCTTGATCGTTACTTTTGATGCAGCCGCTGGTGACATAGGTCAGTTTTTGACCGCGCTGGTCGATGATGCCAAAACCGGTGATCCGAAGTCCCGGATCAATCCCCAGAATACGCACCGCATTTTTCAACACCACTACGCGTCCATAACCGCCGTGGTGTAGACCGCCTGCACGTCATCCAGACCATCCAAGGCATCCAGCAGCTTTTGCATTCTAATGGCGTCTTCACCGGTGAATTCGATTTCATTTTCCGGCTTCATGGTGACTTCGCCGAATTCAGGGTTGAGGCCCACTTTTTCAAGAGATTCCTTCACGGCCAGAAAATCATTCGGGGCCGTAATGACTTCGATAGAGCCGTCGTCACTGGACGACACATCTTCGGCACCCGCTTCGATGGCTGCCTCCATCACCGCATCCTCGGACGAGCCTGGGGCGAAAATCATCTGACCGCAATACTTGAACATGAAGGCCACGCACCCATCGGTCCCCATATTGCCGCCATATTTGTTGAACGCATGACGCACTTCGGCCACCGTGCGCACCTTGTTGTCCGTGAGGCATTCCACCATGATGGCCGCTCCGTTGATGCCATACCCTTCGTAACGGAGTTCCTCGTAATTCACGCCTTCCAGTTCGCCCGTGCCTTTTTTGATGGCATTTTCGATCTTGTCCTTGGGCATGTTGACGGACTTGGCTTTTTCAACCGCCATGCGCAACCGAGGATTAAAGGCCGGATCGCCCCCGCCCATCTTGGCAGCAACGGTCATTTCTTTGGAGACGCGAGAAAAAGCGGCCCCGCGTTTTTCATCCTGCCTGCCCTTACGATGCTGGATGTTGGCACATATGGAGTGACCCGCCATGAAAATGTCCTTAAATTTTTGAAGAGGCGGATTCTACCCCCGCAGACTCAAAGCTGGCCATGTCGGAGAGGAAAGCACAGGCAGACACCAGAATCGGATAAGCCAATGCCGCCCCCGTGCCTTCGCCCAGACGCAAATCCAGTTCCAGTAAAGGCCGTGCCTTCAAATACGCCAGTTGCACCGAATGACCCGGTTCGCCGGAACGATGGGCGAACACGCAATAATCGAGAATGGAAGGCTGCAAGGCGTGAGCCACCAGCAAAGCCGAGGTGACGATAAACCCATCGATCAGCAACAAACACCGCGCTTTCGCGGCCGCTTGCATCGCTCCCACCAGCATGGCGATTTCAAAACCGCCGTACCGCGCCAGAACCGCCAACGGAAACCCATCCCCTCCCCAACCCTCCCCTTGACGGGGCGGGAGGGTATCAGGCCAAAGGACGAGTGCCTGAGTTAGCAAGGCCTGTTTTCGCGCCAGCCCCGCATCGTCCAATCCCGTGCCTCGCCCTACACAAAGCGGAGTTCCGGTTAAACAATGCGTCATCAGTGAAGCCGAGGCCGTGTTGCCGATCCCCATTTCTCCGAACCCGATCACGTTGCAACCCGTGGTCGCTATGGTATTGAATGCTTTTTCGCCGTGGGTCATTGCCAGAAGGCACTGTGCGGGTGTCATGGCCGCGCCATCCAGATAACTATCGGTTCCATACGCCACCTTGGCATCGACCAGTCGGGGACGAACGCCAAAATCATGCGCCACGCCGGCATCCGCTACCACCAGCGTCATGCCGGCCTGTCTGGACAATACGTTGATGGCTGCACCGCCCGCAAGAAAATTTTCCACCATCTGCCAAGTCACTTCCTGCGGATAAGCCGAAATGCCCGCCTTGGCCGCCCCGTGATCCCCCGCGCACACCAGCAGGTGGGGGGCAATCAAGCGGGGGGCCAACGTATTTTGAATCCGACCTATCTGGAGTGCCAATTCCTCCAATCGCCCCAAACTGCCCAACGGTTTGGTTTTATGGTCGATTTTGCTTTGCAGGGCCGATGAAATATCCATGCGCCGGATGATACTCTTCACGTCATGGCAGAACTCATTCTCGGCGGGGCAAGATCAGGCAAAAGTACGTGGGCGGAACAACGGGCGATAGATTCCGGCTTGTCCGTCACCGTCGTGGCCACCGCTGAAATCAGGGATGAGGAAATGGAAAAACGCATCCGTCATCATCGCGACAGGCGACCCAAAGAATGGCTCTGCGTCGAGGAACCCCTGCATCTGGCCAGCGCACTGATAAAGCACGCCGCCCCTGATCGTTGCCTGCTGGTCGACTGCCTGACCCTTTGGCTCTCCAACCTGTTATTGACCGACCGCCTCGAAGAAGCGTTGCCTTCTTTTCTTAAAACCTTGCCGCATTTGCCCGGACGCATTCTGTTGGTCAGCAATGAAGTGGGCATGGGCATCGTGCCCGACAATGCGCTGGCGCGTCAATTTCGCGATGAACAGGGATTGCTTAATCAGCAGGTAGCGGCACTGTGCGAACGGGTAACGTTGGTCGTTGCAGGGTTGCCGCTGGAATTGAAGCACTGGCGCGCCTGACACGATTCGAACGTGCGACCCCAGCCTTCGGAGGGCTGTACTCTATCCATCTGAGCTACAGGCGCGTAGCAAGGGCGCGGAGAATATCAGGTTGTGTCAGGTTTTGGGTAACTACTCAGGTCCGGTCGGAACACAGTTCTCCTCCCCCATCAAGGGGGAGGCGGGGAGGGGGATGGGGGGGGATTCCGCGTAGAACCCCATCCCCACCCCAGCCCTCCCCTTGAAGGCATTCCATTACCCATAAGTCGAAATAACTATATAGATCAATGCAATGCGCCACAGCCCCAATCCCCTCCCCTTCAAGGGGAGGGTTAGGGTGGGGATGGGGTAAGAGTTGCACGACATTTGTAACTGATTGAATTTA
>JAUYFZ010000204.1 GCA_030689585.1 Rhodocyclaceae bacterium
TGAAGGGGAGGGAGATTGACGCCGACCTGAGTAGTTACTTCTATTCCATGAATTGATGTATGCACCTCACGCGATATTTCTTGCCATTGATGACGATCAAAGGGCGGAAATCGAACATCGTCGGACTGGTTTCCGAAATCCGCATGAATTTCGGTGAGGCACAGCCGATCCGCCTTGGGCAGGGCCAGCGCGTAGAGGGCCGCGCCGCCGATAACGAAAGACTCGTCACCAAACGCTGAGGCGGCTTGTCTGGCCGAGTCGAGCGATGTCACCACGATGGCCCCTTCAGCCCTGTAATCCAGATTTCGCGTCACGACGATATGAGGACGACCCGGCAGCTTACCGGGCAGGGATTCCCACGTTTTTCGCCCCATGATCATCGGATGCCCCATCGTCAGGGTTTTGAAATGCTTCAGGTCTTCTGGCAGATGCCAAGGCATCTTGCCGTCCCGCCCGATCATTCCGTTCTGCGCCACAGCGGCGATGATCGTCAGCATTACAATTCCGCGTAAAGATGGGCGTACTGCAAGGCCGCCTGTTCCCATCCGAAGTGACGCGTCATGCCGTGCCGTTGAATCTTCTTCCAGGCTGCGGCATTGTGCCAAGCGGTCACTGCACGACGAATGGCCGACAAAAAGGCTTCAGGGGTTTCTTCCGAAAAACAGAAACCATCCACGCCATCGACCACCGTATCCGCCAGCCCACCCGTCGTCCGCACCACGGGCGGTGTGCCATAACGCAGGCTAATCATCTGATTTAATCCACACGGCTCGAATCGGGAAGGCATAAGGAACATATCCGCTCCGCCTTCAATTCGATGGGCCAACCCTTCATCAAACCCGATTCGGACGGCGATCTGTCCCGGATACCGGGCGGCCAATGTTAAGAAATCCGCTTCCATTTCACGCGCACCACTGCCCAACACGACCAGTTGTGCCGGTAGTTGCATGAGTTCTTCCGCAATGACCTGCAACCAGTCCAGCCCTTTTTGGGTGGTCAAGCGACTCACGACCCCCAGCAAAGGCATCTGATTCGTCCCCTGTAACCCCATCTCATCTTGAAGTGCTTTTTTCACGAGAGACTTGGATTTGATCTGGCCCTCCGCGTAATGCGCCGGCAACCAAGGGTCGGTTTCAGGATTCCATATCGTCGTATCGATACCATTCAGGATGCCGGATAAACGGTCACTGCGGTGACGCAACAAACCGGCCAGCCCCATCCCCGTTTCGTCGCGTTGAATTTCCTGGGCGTAGGTAGGACTGACCGTCGTGATGCGGTCGGCAAATTGCAATCCTGCTTTCAGGAAAGACAGATACCCGTGATATTCCACGCCCTCTAGGGTCCAAAGTGAATCCGGCAAACCCAACGGGGCCAGGTCCGCCTGACCAAATAATCCTTGAAAAGCCAAGTTGTGAATCGTGAGGAGAGAACGCGCCGTTTTGCTGCTCCCCCCGCCGAACAATTGGAGATAGAGCGGCGTCAGCGCACCTTGCCAATCGTTGGAATGCACGAGATGAGGATGCCAGGAGAGCGTGCTGTGCTTCGATCCGATCCATGCCGCTACGCGAGAAAGTAGCCCAAAACGTAAAGCATTATCCGGCCAGTCCTGCCCTGCGGCATTGAGGTACGGATTACCGGGGCGGTCGAACAATTCCGGCGCATCCAGTAGCCAGAGGGTGACTTTTTTGGGCACCACCACACTGTAAAGGGCACAGTCTGGAAACTGCCCCTCTAATCCCGTGATGCGCGTCAACAATTTCGCCTTGGGAAACGCTTCCCGCAACGCCGGATAACGTGGAACGAGGATGCGCACATCCACCCCCGCAGATCGCAAGGCTTCGGGTAGGGCCGCCGCCACATCGCCCAGCCCTCCGGTTTTGACCCAAGGGGCGATTTCAGGCGTGACAAAAAGTGATTTGAGTGTTTTCATTTTTTCATTATCCAATGTAGTAATCCTGTGGTTGAACTGTCTAGACCCTCCGTGGACACTTTGCCTTCAATCATGGGCAGCAGGCGATTCGCCAACTGTTTGCCATATTCGACCCCCCACTGATCGAACGAATTGATCTGCCATAGAACCCCTAACGCGAACACCTTGTGCTCGAACAAGGCGATCAACTGTCCCAACGTATAAGGGGTCAGCGCGGGCATCAACAACGTCGTTGACGGCTGGTTTCCTGGAAATGTTTTATACGGGGCCAATTTTTCGATCACCACTTCCGGCAATCGCGCCGCTTGCATTTCGGCACGCACCTCGCTGTCCGTTTTACCGCGCATCAAGGATTCGCTTTGCGCCAGACAATTAGCCAATAGCAATTCATGATGACCGGGTAAGGGGAAATCAGCGTCCCGAATCGCGATGAAATCACAGGGGATGAGCCTTCCTCCCTGATGAATCAACTGATAAAAAGCGTGCTGACCATCCGTACCGGCTTCCCCCCAGAGCACCGGAGCGGAGGCTTTTTCAATGGAGCGTCCCTCGCGCCCACACTGTTTGCCATTCGATTCCATTTCCAGTTGCTGCAAGTATCGCGGCAATAGCCCCAGTGACTGGCTGT
>JAUYFZ010000226.1 GCA_030689585.1 Rhodocyclaceae bacterium
ATGCGGTGCGGTGATGATAGGTGCCACGGGGGCGCTGGCGAAGCCCGACCCCGCAGTTGTAAAGAAGCAAGAAGAAGTCACAAAAGTAACGATTGAACAGGCGAAGGCAGGTCTGCCCAAGTCTGCTGAAAACAAGATCAAGATGGTTGATGTGGCCAACTGCTACAGTTGTCACAAAGACATCCAGACGTTCCATACAGGTAACAAGCACGCAACAGTGAACTGTGCTTATTGCCATACGGGCGGCGAAGATCATGCAGCTTGGAGCGGAAGCGGTGATGCCCCCAAAATTGGGACGCGCACTGACCATGCAGCTTGCGGAACTTGCCACTCGGAGCAGTACAACTCCTTCGTGGCGGTGAATTACAAATCCGGTGCCAAGATCGAAAAGGCAACTTCCAAGAGTCGTTCCCCCCTGTTCGACAAGCTGATGGCCCCGCATGGCTTTACCAAAGAGCACGCTGAGCCGCGTAGCCACATTTTCATGCTCATGGATCACCTGACCGTGGATCGTGCCTACGGTGGACGTTTCCAGTTGAAGGACTGGACTTACATTACCGATGGCAAGGGGGCGGAAACGCAACTCTGGAGTGCCGTGCTGAAGGATCGTGACCCCGCGACGGGCGACAAGAAGACTTTTATGCCGCAAGTTGCCGCAGCCGCCAATCCGGTTTGCTTGAACTGCAAGACACAGGATCACATCCTCAAATGGAAGTACATGGGTGATCCGGATCCGAAAGCTCAATGGTCACGTGTTTCCAAGGAAGCTGAATTTGCCCGCGATCTGAAGCATTCTCTCAACTGCTATATGTGCCACGACCCGCACTCCAGTGCGCCGCGTGTGGTACGTGATGGTTTGATTCAGGCGGTGGTGGATCGTGGCGAAGGCACCTATCCGTACGACAAGGCCAAGAGCGAGAAGGTCAAGATGACGAAAGTCACCTTCCGCAACGGGTTCCGTGCGATTGGTCTGCTGTCCAAGCCAGACTCCAACGTGATGTGCGCCCAGTGTCACGTGGAATACAACTGCAACCCTGGCTTCCAGGAGAGCGACGGTAAGCCGGTAACGATGGCGGATCCGCGCACCAACCTGTTCCAGTGGACAAACGTGTTTGATTACGGCAAGAAGATGGACGAGAAATTCGGCACCTTCCGTGACTTCAAACATGCGGTGACAGGGGCCTCGCTGAACAAGCTGCAGCATCCTGAAGTTGAAACCTTCTGGGGTAGCAAGCACGAGCGCGAAGGCGTTGAGTGTAAAGATTGCCACATGGGTAAGGAAGCTGTCCCCGGCGGTGCGGGCAAAACCTACACCAACCACCAGCAGAAGTCCCCGCGTTACATGGTCAAGAACACTTGCGTGAAGTGCCACGGCGAAATGACCGAGGAGCAGGCTCTTTATCAGATCGACGCGATTCAGAACTACACGCGTGGCAAGTTGGCCAAGGCCGAATTCTGGCTCGCCCAGATGATCGACACCTTCGCCAAAGCCAAGGCGGCTGGCGTACCTGCCGCAGCCATGGCAGCCGCACAGAAGCAGCATTACGATGCGCACCTGTATTGGGAATGGTGGACGGCGGAGAATTCCGACGGTTTCCACAATCCTGAAGCAGCCCGTCGTTCTTTGACCATGTCTGTGGATGCATCTCAGGCAGGGATCAAGATCCTGACCGACGCAATGGCAGCGAAGAAGTAATCTTGTAGCATCGCAACACAGCGGGGCGCGGCATTCCTGATGGGGCCGCGCCCCGTTCTTTTGGCTGGTATTGGTTTTTAGAGGGTTTTTTATGATTCCTGAATTGGGCCATGTGGCCTTGATCCTTGCGCTACAACTGGCGATTGCCCAGAGCGTGTTTGGGTTTTTTGGAGCCACCCGCGAGAACTGGGTGCGCGTGGCCAGAAGTGCGGCCATTGGCCAGTGCTTCTTCGTTACCTTGGGGTTCTACGCACTGCTTCATGCGTTTGTTCTCAACGATTTTTCAGTGCTCAATGTAGCCGAGCACTCTTCCCGTCATCTGCCGGTGATGTACCGCATCACGGCGGCCTGGGGTTCCCATGAAGGGTCCATTTTGCTCTGGACGCTCATTCTGTCGGGCTGGACCGTCGTGGTTGCCCTGCGGGGGCTTCGTCAATGGCCCGTTGATATAGGGGCGCGGGTGTTGGGCGTGATGGGGTTGGTGAGCATTGGCTTTCTGGCCTTCATTCTTTTCACGTCCAATCCGTTTATGCGGCTAGAACCCCCCCCGCCCTACGGAATGGATTTGAATCCTTTACTACAAGACCCCGGAATGATTTTGCATCCTCCGCTTCTGTATATGGGGTATGCGGGGTTTTCGGTCGCTTTCGCCTTCGCCATCGCGGCCTTGATGGCGGGAAGGCTTGATGCCGCCTGGGCGAGAACGGCACGCCCTTGGACATTGGTGGCTTGGTTGTTTTTGACACTGGGTATTGCAGTGGGTTCCTGGTGGGCCTATGTCGAACTCGGATGGGGCGGCTGGTGGTTCTGGGATCCGGCGGAGAATTCTTCCCTGATGCCTTGGCTTGTAGCAACTGCTCTGCTCCATTCCTTGGCCGTGACGGCGCAACGAGACACCTTTCGAGTCTGGACGGCATTTCTTGCCATCACCACGTTTTCGCTCTCGCTGCTAGGAACCTTTCTCGTGCGCTCCGGCGTGCTGTCTTCCGTTCATGCGTTTGCACTGGACCCCTCACGTGGCTTGTTCATTCTGGCTTTCCTTGTGGTGGTGATCGGAGGGTCGCTGACGTTATTTGCCCTGCGAGCGGCCAAGATGAAACAGACGGGCGAATCGGCCATCCTCTCGCGTGAATCTCTCATGTTGGCGGGTAACGTGCTGTTATTAGTCGCGATGGGAACCGTATTGCTCGGCACGCTCTACCCGTTGATTTTGGATGCCGCAGGATTGGGCAAAATTTCTGTCGGCCCGCCTTATTTTAATGCGGTCTTTGTTCCCCTGATGGTTCCCGTGCTGGTGCTCATGGGTTTGGCCGTGCGCTGGAAGGGGGCTTCCTTGACGGAAGTGAGCAACCACTTCAAATGGCACGCACTGGCGGCGGTCGTTCTGGGAATCCTGTTGTCGTTGGGGTTGGCGGGAATGCTGGGCGCGACAGTTAAGTGGCCAGCGGTGCTGGGCATGACCTTGGCCTCCTGGATTCTGATCACGACCGTTGCCGGATTGATGGAACGCAAAGCTACGGGAGGTGTCGGTTTGTCACGATGGGGCATGAGTTTGGCTCATGCGGGCATTGCCATCGGCATCATCGGCATTGGAGGCGTATCCGCCTGGGAGAGCGAGCAAAATGTCGCCATGAAACAGGGAGACACCGCGAATGTGGCGGGGGTCACCTTGACCTTCAAGGGCGTGACGGAAGTGTCGGCCGACAATTATTCAGCCGCCATGGCCACGTTGGAACTCTCGCGCAATGGCAAGTCTGCTGGAATACTTGAACCCGAGAAGCGTGCCTACCATGCCTCAAAGAATGTCATGACGGAATCGGCTATTCGCACAGGAATCACCGGCGATATCTACGTCGCACTGGGGAATCAAGTCGACGCAGAAACCTGGGGAGTACGCCTGTTCCATAAGCCCTTTATAGGTTGGATATGGGCGGGGGCGTTACTCATGGTCATCGGCGCGTTGCTGGCCGCATTGGATCGTCGCACACTCAGAAAGGATGCCCTGCAATGACATCAATGACTCCCACCCTATGGATATTCATGGGTTCTGCCCTTGTGCTGATGCTGGGCGCAGCCGCCTTCATCCTGCTTCCCTTACGTCCACTCATCAGCCGCCGCTGGTTTTTCGGTGGCATGGCCTTGGCCCCTGCGGTGACGTTGGGGCTGTATCTCTTGCTGGGCGCGCCCTCGATTATTGATGCCAATTCGATGTTGGAGGCCCGCAGCCAGCACGATACCGGTGCCATGCTCTCCGCCTTGGAAGGTAAATTGGCGACCAAGCCGGAGGATGCCGAGGGTTGGTATGTGCTGGGGCGTTCCTATCTGGCACTGGATCGCAACAAAGACGCGGAAGAAGCCTTGGGGAAGGCCGTGAAGCTGGCACCTAAAGAGGCGCGGATGCTTTCCCAGTATGCCGAGGCGATCGCATTGAACAGCGGCAAGCTGGAAGGCCGCCCGATGGAACTGGTCAATGCAGCCTTGGAACTGGATGACAAGGAAGAAAAAGCACTGGAACTGGCGGGATTAAATGCCTATCAACGACAGGAATGGGCGCAATCCATTTATTTCTGGCGCAGACTCTTGAAGCAACTGCCGAAAGAGAGCGAGTTTTACGAGGACATCGCACGGGCCGTGAAAGAGGCCGAAGTGAAATCAGCCGATGCCTCTGGATTAGGTGAGCGAGCCAAGTTGTTGCCGCCAACTAAGAAGGCTAAGGGAGCGAATCACCCCTAAGGCGAGACATGAAATCTGCCACGACACCGATATCTTCATCGGTGTAGGGCAGGATGACTTTAATCATGTCCGGGTTGGCGTTATGTCGTTTGCCTTCCCGGATCAGATGAATTTCTCGCAGAAGATAGCGGTAGTGCTGACCGGAAACGCGAGGGTAA
>JAUYFZ010000233.1 GCA_030689585.1 Rhodocyclaceae bacterium
TAAAGAAGCCACCGCCAGAATCAAGATCAACAAGCTGCTCGAAACGGCGGGCTGGCGTTTCTTCGCCGAAGGCAAACACGCTGCCAATATTCAGCTTGAACCCAGCGTCACGATCAAGACCCAGGATCTTGACGCCCTTGGCGAGGACTTTGAGAAATCATCAAAGGGATTTATCGATTTTCTTCTGCTCAACCAAAAAGGCTTTCCCTTCATCGTCCTTGAAGCAAAAGCGGAAGACAAAAGCCCGCTCGTGGGCAAGGAGCAGGCCCGCAAATATGCACGGTCCCAGAACTGCCGTTTCATCATCCTTTCCAACGGCAACCTGCATTACTTCTGGGACCTTGAACGCGGCAACCCTTACGTCATTACAACCTTCCCGACGCCCACCTCCGTATTAGGCTACCAGAAAACCGTTCCCGACCCCAAGCGTCTTATCGAAGAAATGGTTGCCGACGACTACATTGTCCTTACCCAGCGCCCGAGCTATGCTGCCGAGGCCGCGTGGAAAAATGAGGCCGAACGCCAGGGCTTCATCGACGCCAACCATCTGCGCTTTCTCCGGCCCTACCAAAAGAAAGCCATGGACGCCCTGCAAGGTGCTGTCAAGGAGGGCAAAGACCGTTTTCTCTTTGAGATGGCCACCGGCACAGGCAAAACGCTCACTGCCGCGGCGGTCATCAAACTCTTTCTGCGCACCGGCAATGCCCGGCGGGTACTCTTCCTCGTGGATCGCCTGGAGCTGGAAGACCAAGCCAAGAAGGCTTTCGGCACAGTGCTCGCCAACGATTACCAAACCGTAATCTACAAAGAAAACCGCGATGACTGGAGACGCGCCGAGATCGTGGTCACCACTGTCCAGTCGCTGCTCTTCAACAACAAGTACCAGCAGCTTTTCTCACCCACCGACTTCGATCTTGTCATCTCCGACGAGGCGCACCGCTCCATTGGCGGCAATGCCCGCGCCGTCTTCGATTACTTTATCGGCTACAAACTTGGCCTCACCGCCACCCCGCGCGACTACCTCAAGAAATTTGAAAAGGCCAAGCCCACCACCAGGGACCCGCGCGAATTCGAGCGCCGTTTGTTGCTCGACACCTACCGCACTTTCGGCTGTGAAGATGGCCAACCCACCTACCGCTATTCCCTGCTCGACGGCGTGAGAGACGGCTTTCTTATCAACCCCACGGTGGTGGATGCCCGCAGCGAGATCACCACCAAACTCTTGTCGGAAGATGGCTTTATCGTTGAATTCAAGGATGACCAAGGCGAAGACCAAAAAGAAACCTTCAAGCAGCGCGAATTCGAGAAACGCTTCTTCGCGGATGGCACCAACCAGATTTTCTGCAAAACATTTCTGGAGCACGCACACCGCGATCCCGTCAGCGGCGAGATCGGCAAATCCATCATCTTTGCCGTGAGCCAGAACCATGCCGCAAAACTTGCGCAGATTCTCAATGTGATGGCGGACCTCATGTTTCCCGGCAAATACCAGTCGGACTTTGCCGTGCAGGTCACCTCCCAGATTGCCGACGCCCAGCAATTCACCCTCAACTTCACCAACAACAACCTCCTCGGCTCCGCCAATTTCCTGCCTGCCTACAAAACCAGCAAGGCTCGCGTCTGCGTCACGGTCGGCATGATGACCACGGGCTACGATTGCCCGGACCTGCTCAATCTGGGTCTCTTCCGGCCGATTTTTTCCCCCACCGATTTCATTCAGATCAAAGGGCGCGGTACGCGCAAACACAACTTCCTCGAACAGCTATTCGATGCAGACCTCAGGGAAATCGTCAAGGAGCCGCATAAAACCTCCTACAAGCTGTTCGATTTCTTTGCCAACTGCGAATACTTTGAAGAGGATTTCGACTACGACGAGGTGCTGGAGCTCCCCAGGCCCGGTGGCAAGGAACGCCCAGGCCCGAATCCCCCGCCTCCTCCAGGCGGAGCCTACGAGCACCTCGGCGCGGACATCCTCCTGACCATCCAGGAAGAGGTCATCGGCTTCGAGGGCATGAAGATCGACCGCATGTTCTACGAAAAATTCGAAGACACCATGCGCGAAAACGCCATCATCGTTAAGGCCGTGGAGTCAGGCCAGTGGGACCGGGTGATAGATTACGTCAACCGTGAAATTTTCGACAAGCCCAACGAGTTCTATACCCTCGACAAGCTGCGTAAAGCCGCCGACGTGGATCGCCGCCTGGGGTTGCGCGAAATTCTCGAAAAAATCTTCGGCCTGATCCCGCGCTTCAAATCCAAGGATGAGCTGCTCGAAGAAGAATTTTCCAAATTCGTCGCCGACTACAAGCCGCAAGAAGCCGAGGCGATCCCCGCGCTCAAGAATTACTTCAAGGCCTACGTCACCAGCGGCCAGATTCGTCACATCATCGAAACCAAGCACTACACCGATCTCGCCACCAATCCGGTCTTCTCAACGCGAGACTTCAAAGCCGTGCCGGAGCAATACCGTGCGCTCATCCCCAATTATATTAAGGATTACGTATCATTGAACCAGTTTGCGGCCTGAGCCAAGAATACGCCAATGCTTCGACAGGCTCAGCACGAACGGATCAATACATGAAGACAATGTCCGTTCGCCCTGAGCCTGTCGAAGGGCCGTTGTTACGAATCCATCAAATTTAATTCCCGCGAATTCGACGGAATTAAATTCAACAACTCAAGGAATAAATAACCCGTGCTGGACACCGACACCAAACGCCGCATCGACACCGCCCGCGACATTCTCGTCGGCAAGGTGCCCGACCCCAAATCACAGGTCGAACAGATCACCATCGCCCTCATCTACAAATTCATGGACGACATGGACGCCGAGTCCGAGGCGCTGGGCGGCACGCGCAAATTCTTTACCGGTGACTTCGCCCGCTACGGCTGGGCCAAGCTGATGAGCGCAGGCATAGGCGGCCATGAATTGATCACCCTCTACGGCGAAGGCATCGCCACCATGCCGCAGAACCCCGGCATCCCGGCGCTGTTTCGCGAGATCTTCAAAAACGCCTATTTGCCGTATCGCGACCCCGAAACGCTCAAGAGCTTTCTCAAAATCATCGACGAGTTCAGCTACGACCACTCCGAACGCCTCGGCGACGCCTTCGAGTATCTGCTCTCTGTCCTCGGCTCCCAGGGCGATGCGGGCCAGTTCCGCACCCCGCGCCACATCATTGATTTCATCGTTGAAGTGATTGCGCCGAAAAAAGGCGAGGTGATTCTTGACCCGGCCTGCGGCACCGCTGGCTTTCTCATCTCCGCCTACAAGCACATCCTGCGCACCAACTCCTCCCCTCTCCCGCCTGCGGGAGAGGGGCAGGGGGAGAGGGTAATAACAAGCAGCACCCTCACCCCGGACGAAAAAGGACGCTTGGCCACCAACTTCAAAGGCTACGACATCTCGCCGGACATGGTGCGCCTCAGCCTGGTGAACCTCTACCTGCACGGCTTCACCGACCCGCACATCTTCGAATACGACAGCCTCACCTCCGAAGAGCGCTGGAACGAATACGCCAACGTGATCCTCGCCAATCCGCCCGTCATGTCGCCAAAAGGCGGGATCAAGCCGCATAAACGCTTCTCCATCCAGGCCAAGCGCAGCGAAGTGCTGTTTGTCGATTACATCGCCGAACACCTCACCCCCACTGGCCGCGCCGGGATCATCGTGCCCGAAGGCATCATCTTCCAGAGCCAGAATGCCTACAAAGAGCTGCGGAAGATGCTGGTCGAAAATTCGCTGGTCGCCGTGATCTCCCTCCCGGCGGGGGTTTTCCAACCGTATTCCGGGGTAAAGACCTCCATCCTCATTCTCGACAAATCACTTGCCAGGCAGAGTGATACGGTTGCGTTTTTCAAGGTCGAAAATGACGGCTTTGGCCTTGGTGCCCAGCGCCGTGCCAATGCGGGGGAACAGCTTACCCAGGTGCAAATCGAACTGGCCGAATACCTGCAAGCACTCCGCAGCCAACAACCCACCGACATTCTTCAGCCCACGCTCGGGCTGATCGTAGCGAAAAAAAAGATCGCCGCGAATGGCGACTACAACCTCAGCGGGGAGCGGTATGCTGAAACATCCCGTCCTCTACGCTCAGATTACGATTTCAAAAAGCTCGGCGAACTATGCCAAATCAAAACCGGCAAAAAGGACGTGAACAGCGGCAATGAAAATGGGGAATATCCATTCTTCACTTGTGCTCGGAAGCACACCTACAGCGATGACTACTCCTTCGATACGGAAGCCATCCTGATTGCGGGGAATGGTGATGTAGGTTCAGTCCTGTATTATTCAGGTAAATTTGAAGCGTATCAACGAACCTATGTGCTTTCAGACTGGATTGACATCGA
>JAUYFZ010000286.1 GCA_030689585.1 Rhodocyclaceae bacterium
AGCTCCTCCCCCTTCAAGGGGGAGGTTGGGAGGGGGATGGGGAAAGTGTGATTCAAGTAAATTCAATCAGTTACAAATGTCGAGCAACTCTTACCCCATCCCCACCCTAACCCTCCCCTTGAAGGGGAGGGAACTTTGTACAACCCTTCCCTTGAAGGGGAGGGAACTTTGTACAACCCTCCCCTTGAAGGGGATGGGATTGGGGCCGTGGCGCATTGCATTGATCTATATAGTTATTTCGACTTATGGGTAATGGAATGGGCTTGACTGGATGCCAAACAAACTTCGATATTCTTCGATGTTTTTTGCAACATCATGAAAATAGCCGCAATGCACGGATGCTACCGGCAGGGATTTGATGGGAGGCCATTTTTTTCTGAACTTCGCTGATCCGGGTGCGGATGGTGGCAATCATTTCTTCTGTGAGAGGATGTTTCTGCATATCGACTAACTGTCCGCCTTGCTCCCGAATCAGCCTTCGGGCATCGTCCAGTATTCTGTCGAATGACTCCAGACCGTCCGACTGCTGGGTGACATCCAGAAGAAACGGGATCATTGAGCCTTGTTGTCCTTTGGGAACGACACCGATTTCGAGTTGAATATCCACGCCAGCACAAAATTCGTCGAGCGATCTGGCGTGGAGAAGAATTCCATCCGATGACGGGATTTCAACAAGACCAGAAAACTTCCGAGTGACCTGCCGTACGCCTTCAAAGAACACCGACAAATCGCTGTCTGTAACCGGGCCTCGACGATCCGCCAATTGAAGTGAAACGCGCACTTTGGAATAACGGTGGGTGTCATGGGCATTGAGTTGATGCCACTGGGGTTGACGTTGGAAAGCGGATTCATCCAACCCCAACCAGGCTACAGGTTTTGCCAGACGCACCGCCCATTTGATCTGTTCTGACCAGAGGGCGGAAGCCGGGGCCGCTTTCGCAAATTCAATTGCAAGCGTGCAATCGACAATGTCATCGGCACATTCGGTAGGCAGGGGAGGCCGCAGGGGATCTGTGGAAAGAACGGGGGAAGGATTAGAGGAAGAAGCGGAGGAAAGGGCGGAAGAAGAAGCGGGGGGCGATGAAATAGGGGGCCGATCACGATGTTGAGATTCAGGAAATTGGGATGACTCCCCTATTTCCTGAATTTCCGGTTCTACTTTTTGATCGGAGGCCATCAACACGTCGGGTCGCTTATCAGGAAAGACCTTTTGTACCCATTTCTGGTGAACATGCTCTTGCCAGAGGTTATAAACCCAGACCATGGTCACGGCCACGACACAAAACAAGAAGAGTGATAATTGGAATTCGTTCATGTGACCTCTTTTGTCGCCATTCTGAGAGCTTCTTCCATATCCACTTCCACAACACGCGAAACCCCCTGTTCCCGCATGGTCACCCCGATGAGTTGCTGGGCCATTTCCATGGCAATTTTATTATGAGTAATGAAAATAAATTGCGTCTCTTGTGACATACGCTTGACCAATTCACAGAACCGCTCGGTATTGGAATCGTCCAAAGGCGCGTCGACTTCATCCAGTAGACAGAAGGGGGCCGGGTTCAACTGGAACAGCGCGAACACCAAGGCAATGGCGGTGAGTGCTTTTTCACCCCCTGAAAGCAGGTGAATCGTCGAATTCTTTTTGCCCGGCGGTTGCGCCATGATCTGAATACCCGCATCGAGAATTTCTTCGCCCGTGAGTAACAACTTGGCATCCCCGCCGCCAAAAAGCTGCGGGAAAAGCGTGCCGAAGTGACCATTGACCGCGTCGTAGGTTTCCTGAAGCTGGCTGCGTGTTTCGCGGTCGATACGTCGAATGGCCTCTTCCAGCGTATGGATGGCGGTATTGAGGTCCGCCGACTGGGCATCCAGAAAGCCCTTGCGTTCCGTCGCCGTGGTCAGTTCTTCCAGTGCGGCCAGGTTCACGTGGCCCAACGCCTCACTTTCTGCGGTAAGCCGTGCAATGTCGCCCACCAAATGGCTTTCTTTAAGGCTAGGCACCAGTTCTGGTGTTAAGGAATCCTCATCGGCAGCGGACTCTGTCAACCGTGCCTGAAATTGTTCTTCAGTCAGTTGCGATTCCTGCGCCTTGAGTTTCAAGGTGGTGATCTTGTCACGGGCAGGCTGTAACCCCTGTTCGAGTTTCAGCCGTTGCTCATCCATCAACCGCAGGTCGGCAGCGGCGGCTTCCAGCGCGTTACGACAGGTCGAGAGTCGTTGTTCGCGTTCCTGTTTTCCTGTCAGGGCCGATTGCAACTGTTCCTGCAATACGGCATCGCTCAAGCCGGAAAGTTCAGATCGGGTGACCTCGGATTCTCCGGCGAGTCGGGTTAACTGACCGTTGGCTGTTTCACCCACCCGCGCATTCTCGGCGAGTCGCCCTACACATTCTCGTTCCGAAAATCCTGCCTCCTGAACTTCGCGAGACAGATGATGTTCCAGTGCCCGCGCTTCCCGTAACGTCACATCGGTTCGCCTTTGCACATCCAGTGCGCCCACCAGCCCTGCGCTGGCCGCTTCGAGTGCTGTTCGACAACGTACCAGCTCAGTTTCTGCACGGGTCATTTCATCGCGCTCGGATTGTTCGGCCTGCACCATGCCTTCCATTTCCTGCGTAAGCCTTCCAGCACGTTCCTCATATCGCGTTTGAGCATCGCCCAGTTTGATCGCTTCGATGTGCGTTGCATGGGCACGTTGCTGGCCGATCTCCAAGGCACGACGGGCATCGGTAAGACGAGATTGCACATCAGCTAACACTCGCTCTGCCCCCTGTTGCGCTTCGCGTGCTTTCGTTTCTTCTTGCGTGCGAGCATCAATGGCGGTATCGAGTTCCTCGATCTCGCGCTGACGTTCGATGATCCCGTGCGTGCGAATGTCGGGGACATGCAGGTTCAACCCGCAAGGCGTGAGTCTATGTCCCTGGCGAGAAATGAAGTGACCCGTGCCTATTTTGTCGGCAAGGTTGAGATTGGGGTTGAGATTGTCAACGGTTTCAATCTCACCGAGCCAATCATCGAGCACCGCTGACCAAGAAAGATCCGCACAGCGCACTTTGGCACGCAAAGAATTGGGGATCGAAGCGAGCGTTTCAGCCCCCGGTAATGCAAAAGCGAATGTCGTCGGTGGGGGGAACTGAAGTATTTCACGCGCTTTGATCTCGTCGACCGGCAAAGCAGACAAGCGTTCACGTAACACCGCTTCCACCGCAGTTTCCCAACCCGGTTCCACCTCGATAGCCTGCCATAAGGGGTTCAGATCAGAAAGCCCACGAGCTTTCAACCATTGACCGATTTCGCCACTGGGACGAACGCGCTCTTGAAGCTGTTTCAACGCTTCTCGGCGGGCGCGTGCTTCGGTCGCCCCTTTGTGGGCATGAGCGAGTTGCTCACGGGCCGCACGCAACCGCGCTTCACTGTCGGGCAGGTCTTTCTGTAAATGGCCCAAATTTTCCTGCTGCCCCTGCAAAGCGGTTTGCGCTTGAGATTCCGCGGCACGGACAGCAGCCAGTTGTTCCGGATTAACAGGGACGAGCGCGCTCAATTCCTGAGTCAATCGTGCATGACGTTCTTCCAGATTTTTCAAGGCACGAATCGCATGGCCCCGATCTGCCTCGGCGAGTCGTGCATGAGCCTGTGCTTCATTTTGGGCCGTTCGTGCTTCGGCCACGGCCACCCCTGCCGCTTGCACCGCTGCGTCCACTTCTGGCAGATGAGCCGCCGCTTCTGCATGGCGAACCACCGCCTGCCCCGCCCGATCACGGGAATGGGTCAGCAGGGACTGCCAGCGAAATTCTTCCTGTTCGACTCGAACCACCTCATCGGACCAGTGTTTTGTCTCGACCTCCAATTGCGCAAGCCGCGTTTCCAAGCGAGCACGCGAATCGCGCACATGATGGATGTCCGATTCCAGCCGACGCACTTCAGCGTGCGCAGAGGCCATATCGGATTGCGCCGCATGGACGCTATCTGAAGCGGCGAAGTGAACAGCACGAGCCGATTCCACACGCGCTTCGGTTTCGCGCAACGAAGCCGTTTCCGCTTCTACACGATTGATGGCTTCTTCCACCAGCCGAGCCTGACGTGCACACTCTGCGTGGGCATCGTTGCGTTTTTTCAACCACAGAAGATTCTGACGACGAAACAATTCGTCCTGCAAGGTGCGGTATTGATGAGCGACTTCAGCCTGCTGGGTCAATCGATCAATCTGCCCGGCCAATTCGCCCCGAATATCTTCGACGCGCGCCAGATTTTCACGGGAACCTTCTAACCGATAACCGGTTTCCTTTCGGCGTTCCTTATATTTCGTGACCCCCGCCGCTTCTTCAAGAAAAAACCGCAGGTCTTCCGGCTTGGCCTCGACAATGCGAGAAATCATCCCCTGCCCGATGATGGCATAAGCACGCGGCCCTAACCCTGTGCCAAGGAAAAGGTCGATGACATCACGTCGACGAACATGCAGGTTATTGATGTAATAGTTGGAATTACCCGCACGGTCGAGCACCCGCTTGACGGTGACCTCTGCATATTGCGACCACTGACCGGCCGCACGTCCCTGTGCGTTGTCGAAAAAAAGTTCAACACTGGCTCGACTAACTTCCTTACGTCCACCGGAACCTTTGAAGATCACATCCTGAATCGACTCCCCCCGCAATTCGGAAGCTTTGGATTCGCCCAAGACCCAGCGCACCGCATCGATGATGTTAGATTTTCCACAACCATTAGGCCCGACCACGCCCACCCGCGCACCGGGGAACAACACGGTGGTCGGTTCTACAAAGGATTTAAAGCCGGAAAGTTTGAGTTTGAGGAGGCGCACCGGCCCATTATAATTGAGCCATGAACACACGCCCTCTTCTCATTGAAACCTTCCCGAATCCGGCCTCGCATCGGGACTATGCCATTCACATGGAAATACCGGAATTTACCTGCTTGTGCCCAAAAACTGGCCAGCCGGATTTTGCTGTTTTAACGTTAGATTACGTTCCTGACCAGCTTTGCGTGGAACTGAAAAGCCTGAAGCTCTACATTTGGGGTTTTCGCAACGAAGGGCATTTTCACGAAGATGTCACCAACCGCATTCTCGACGATATGATCGCAGCGGTCAGCCCCCGATTCATGCGATGGACCGCCCGTTTTTTCGTGCGAGGCGGAATATTCACCACCGTCACGGTTGAACACAGGAAACCCGGTTGGGTACCGATGCAACCCATTGAATTACAAAAATTCGACCCTCAATCCAATACGCGGTGAGTGTGATCTTTTTCTCGGGTTGGGGATTCGATCAACGTGTCTTCCAACCCATCGCAGACAGGATCGGACCTCGCTCAGAATCCATCGTATGCGGCTGGTCATTGGGTGCCTTGCGGGCGATGCAACAAGCCGCCCGTCATCCAGCCAGTATTGATCGGCTGATCCTCATCGGGGCGACACCGCGCTTCGTACAATCCCAAGATTGGCCCGATGCTCAGCCGCTCAGTTTGTTGGAAGATTTTGCCCAGGCCATCATCGACGATTCCACCGCCGCCTTACGTCGCTTTACCACGCTGATGAATGCCGGTGATCGTCCTACCACCCGACAAGCCTTGGCATTACTCGCCCCTGAGGATCAAGCGACACTGGCCGTTGGACTAACAGAACTGCGTGAATGCGATTTACGCCACAAAGTTCCCACCATTAAAACCCCCACCTTGTTGCTACAGGGTGAAAACGACCCCTTAATGCCACTTGCCGCAGCACAATGGTTAGCCACGCATCTGCCCCATGCTCGGTTGCACATCTTTCCGAAGACGGCCCACGCGCCCCATCTTTCCCAACCGGATGCCGTGGCCGAAGTTATCAGCGATTTCTTACATGAATAAAGTGCGAATCGCTTTCGATCGTGCCGCGCCTCGCTACGACGAAGCGGCCGCATTGCAACGAGAAGTCGGCACCTTGTTGCTGCAATCGATACCAACGTGCCCCGCCGATACCATCCTCGATACAGGTTGTGGCACAGGACACGGCACGCAATTGCTTCGCACCCGCTGGCCGCAAGCACGCCTCATCGCCTCCGATTTCGCATTTTCCATGCTACGCACTGCCGGAGGGGGCGTCTGTGCCGATCTTGAAAGGCTTCCTTTTGCCGCCCGCACCTTCGATCTTTATTGGTCGAACCTCGCGTTCCAGTGGTGCGACGGAGAACGTGCCGTTTCCGAGGCCGCCCGCGTCCTCATACCCGGTGGACGATTAGCGGTAAGCAGTCTGGCCCCCGGCACGTTGGCCGAACTCGACTCTGTTTTTTCCGGACTCGATTCCCATCGCCACGTGCTTGATTTCGCCCCCGCCCAAACGCTAACCCATGCCTGTCATGCCGCAGGTTTCCAAGAAGTAACGCTCAATACGGTAACTTTGCGTTGTTATCACCCTGATTTGAAATCATTACTACACTCGCTCAAATCCTTGGGAGCTAATCAGGTCGGCTCCCATCGTCGCCTAGGGCTTTTGGGACGGCGCGGGTGGCAGACCCTCGAAGGACGGTACGAAGCATTGCGAAGTGCAGAAGGACTACCGGTGACTTACGAAGTGGTGGTGTGCACGGCGAAACATGATCCGTCAGGAAAGTTAGCTTGAACTAACTCGCATGGTCACGAAGCCCACCCCTGTCACATGAAATCCGTTAAATGCGATTAATCGCCCGCCCCCCTTCGCCCCCCTTTCGGGGGGTTCTCATCGGCTCGCTACGCTCGATTATTACGGGGCACTCCGAATGAGTGTATTTCACGTTAACGGGCATGGCGAATCGCCACCCCGCATCATGAAACATGCCCCATTGACCCCCATCCCCTCCCCAACC
>JAUYFZ010000239.1 GCA_030689585.1 Rhodocyclaceae bacterium
ATGAATTGGCCGCTATTGCCGCCAACATTGGGGCCGTATGGGGGGGGAAGAAGGTCATGACCGTGACCTGTGGCCCCGGCTTTTCGCTCATGGTCGAAAATATCGGCCTAGCCTGTATTACAGAAACGCCGATGGTACTGGCCAACGTGCAGCGTGCGGGACCTTCCACGGGTTCGCCGACATTGCCGGCTCAACAGGACATGATGCAGGCCAAATGGGGGCCGCATGGCGACAATGCCATGATCTCCCTGTGTCCGGACAGCCCGCAAGAATGTTTCGATCTGACGATCGAAGCCTTCAATCTGTCAGAGTTTTATCGTGTTCCCGTCATCATCCTGACCGACGAAATCGTGGGTCACATGCATGAAAAGGTCGTCATTCCTCCCGCCGACCAAATTCAAGTCGTGCCACGCATCAACTACAGTGGCCCGAAAGAAAAAGACGGTTGTCATCACTATGTATTTGATAGCCAGGGTGGACACCCTATTGTGCGTGCAGGAGATGGTTATCGTTTCCACACCACGGGTTTGGTGCATGATGATCGCGGTTATCCGTTGGCGAATGTGGCGCAAGGCAAGATCGTCGTCACCCATCTGATGGAAAAAATCAACGGCAATGCCGACAAGATCATTCGTCTCGAAGAAGATCAGGTTGAAGGAGCCGATGTTGTTGTAGTGTGTTACGGCATTACTTCCCGCATCGCTATTAAAGCCATTCAAGAGGCGCGTGCGAAGGGTCTCAAGGTTGGTTTCCTGCGGCTCATCACGATTTGGCCGTTCTGCGAAAAGCGCATCAAGGAGCTGGCTCCCAAGATCAAGGCCTTTGTCGTGCCGGAGATCAACTACGGTCAAATGGTTTTAGAAGTGGAACGCAGTGCACAGGGTCAATGCAAGGTTATCAGTCTCAACCATACTGGAGGGGCTGTCCATGACCCGTCCGTGATTCTGGAAGCCATTGAAAGGGCAGCAAAATGACGACAGACATCGTTGAATTCAAGAAACACAGCCCCATGGGGGATACCCTGCGAATGGATCGCATGGCTCACATTTGGTGTCCTGGATGCGGTATCGGTTCCGAGGTGAATGCCTTTGCCGAAGCGGTCAAACGTAGCGGTATCGATCCTGACAAACTCGCGGTTGTTTCCGGCATTGGTTGTACGGGGCGCGTCGCGGGCTATGTCAATTTTGATTCGCTGCACACAACCCATGGTCGCGCCATTCCGGTGGCCACCGGCTTGCATCTGTCCAATCCGGCTCTCAAAGTGGTCGTGTTTAGCGGAGAAGGGGATCTGTCCGGCATCGGGGGTAATCACCTGATTCATGCGGCACGTCGCAACATGGATATGGTGGTCATCTGCAACAACAACTTCACCTACGGTATGACGGGTGGGCAGGTGACTCCTACGACGCCTAATGGTGCTATCGCTTCTACGACTCCTTATGGCAATCCAGAGCAGCCGTTCAGTCTGCCGTTTTTGGTGGATGCAGCAGGCGCCACCTATGTGGCACGCTGGACTTCGGTGCATGTGCGCAATATCACCCAGGCGATTGAAGAGGCTTTGGCGAGAAAGGGATTCTCCTTTATCGAAATTATTTCTCCTTGCACGACGCTCTATCTGCGTCGTAACCGCTTAGGAGATGGGGTCGACATGCTCCAGTATTTCCAGGAAAACACCATCCTCAAGCATGGTTGTGACACACGGGAAACCAACATCGACTACCAGGGCAAGATCGTGATCGGCAAGTTTGTTGATCGCAATGACAAGCTCACCTACCTCGAAGCGGTTGAAAAATGTAACGCGAAAGTCGTGGGGGATGATTACCAGCTTTATGGCGAAACACCGCCGGAGAGGGATGCGCGAGAGAAAGCAGAAAAGGAACAGGTGACTCTACGCCGTGCGGCTGTGTTAATGGCGGAAGAGATGGTTGCTCCTGCTAAGAAAGCGGCTCCTGCTAAGAAGGCAGCTCCTGCTAAGAAGGCAGCTCCCGCTAAAAAGGCTGTTTCTGCTAAAAAGCCTGTTGTGAAGAAAGCTGCGCCTAAGGTGGTAGCTCCCAAAGCAGTGACCAAGAAGACCCGTAAGTAGGAAACTACCGCATGAGCGATCAACAAGAGATCAGATTTTCGGGATTTGGCGGACAGGGCATCATTCGCTGTGCGTTGATTACCGGCAAGGCGTTGTCCCTGTATGACAACAAATTCGCGACCATGACCCAGGTTATTGGCCCGGAAGCACGGGGCAGTGCCTGTTCGGCGCAGGTGGTGATTTCCGACAGCCGTATCCTTTACCCGTACATCACGCAACCGGGAACGCTGATGGCGTTGTCTCAGGAAGCTTACGACAAGTATTACAGTGAGGTGTCTCCGGGGGGCTTCCTGATCGTTGAGCAAGACTTGGTCAAGCTCAAGAGCGACCATCCTGATCTAAAGCTCTTTCGGGTGCCTGCCACGCGTTTTGCCGAGGAATTGGGCAATCGTCTTTTCACGAACTTGGTGGCCTTAGGTTTCTTCACGGCGATCACCAGGTTGGCCACGGCGGAGGCCATGAAAAAAGCACTGCCGGGGCTTGTGCCTGATCGTTTCCTGAAAATCAACCTCAAGGCGTTTGAAAAGGGATATGCCTTCGGTCTCGATCTCATCCAGTCCACTGGAGCGTCATCATGACGAACAAGCGCACGGGCGTATTTGTTTGTCACTGCGGCACGAACATCGCAGCAACGGTCGATGTCAAAAAAGTTGCCGAAACCATGGCCTTGGAAGGCACGGTGGCCTATTCGGCAGACTACGTTTATATGTGCTCGGATCCGGGCCAAAACGCGGTTATTCAGGCCATCAAGGACAACCAGCTCGATAGCGTCATCGTTTCCTGTTGTTCTCCCAACCTGCATGAAGGCACGTTCCGCAATAACGCCATTCGTGCTGGCATCAACGAATTCACCTGCGAAATCGCCAACATCCGCGAGCAATGTTCATGGGTGCACAAAGATCGGGCGGCTGCGACTGAAAAAGCGATCAAAATCGTCCGCAGTGCAGCGCGACGCGTGGTTCGTAACCAGAGTTTAGACTCGATTGCCATTCCCGTCACTCGTCGGGCCTTGGTCATTGGCGGCGGTATCGCGGGTATTCAGGCCGCACTGGATATGGCCAATGCGGGTCTGGATGTCGTTCTGGTTGAAAAACTGGCCACGATCGGTGGTCACATGCTTCAGTTGTCCGAAACTTTCCCCACATTGGATTGTGCGCAGTGTGTGCTCTCTCCCAAGATGGTGGAAGTGTCGCGTCATCCCAAAGTCAAATTGATGACCTACAGCGAAGTGCAGGAAGTTTCCGGCTCAATGGGAAATTTCAAGGTCAAGATTCTCAAGAAACCTACCTATATCGACACGGAAGCCTGCAAGATTTGTGACGACTGCTCGGTGGTTTGTCCGGTGGTCGTGCCCAACGAATATGATCTGGGTTTGACTTCACGGCGTGCCATTTATATTCCGTTTGCTCAAGCGATTCCTGCCAGTTATGTATTGGATGAGAACGCCTGTCTGGGTCTGCATCCCATTCGTTGCGGCAAGTGCAAGGATGTCTGCGAAGTCGGCGCGATTAACTACGACATGCTTCCACAGGTCGTGACAGAAGAATTCGGGGCCATTATTGTGGCGACGGGATTCGATCTTTATCCGCAGGAAAAAATTCTGGAATACGGCGCAGGGAATGTGCCGGATGTTCTGGATGGACTACAGTTCGAGCGACTGTGCTCGGCTTCAGGGGCCACACAGGGACATGTGTTACGTCCTTCTGACAAGAAAGAACCGAAGGAAGTCGTATTTATTCAGTGCGTGGGTTCCCGCGATCCTGCCCAGCATTGCGCCTACTGCTCCAAGATTTGCTGCATGTATACCGCCAAGCACGCACAACTCTACAAACATCACGTGCCCGATGGCCGTGCGTATATCTTCTACATCGACATCCGCTCCGGCGGCAAGGGCTACGAAGAGTTCGTTCAGCGCACGATGGAAAATGATGGGGCAGTGTATTTGCGAGGACGCGTCTCCAAACTGCATCGAACCAAAGATGGCAAGGTGCGGGTCATGGGGACGGACACCCTGACGGGTCAGAACGTCGAGATTGATGCGGATATGGTCGTGTTGGCTTTGGCCATGCAGCCTTCCAAGGGTACGGAGGAAATTGCCAAGATACTCAAGATCGGTCGCGACAAGGATGGCTTCCTAGCTGAAGCGCACCCGAAACTCCGCCCCGTCGAGAGTGTGACCGGCGGTATCTTCTTGGCGGGGGCGGCGCAAGGCCCGAAGGACATTCCTGAAACGGTTGCGCAGGCTTCTGCGGCGGCGGCCAAGGCGATCATTCTGCTGTCGCAGCCGATGCTTTCCCGTTCGCCGACCATTGCACGGGTTCGCAATTCTCACTGCACCGGTTGTGAGATGTGTGTGGATGCCTGCCCCTACGTGGCGATTCGTCTGGAAAATGGCAAGGCCGTGGTGAATGAAGTGTTGTGCGAAGGCTGTGGTGCCTGTTCGGCTACTTGTGTGCGTGCCGCCATCGAAGTCAAGAATCTTTCGCTCGCCCAGGTCAATGACATGATCGAAGCGGTGATGACGGTATAAGGATGAATATCAATGTCTGATGAACAAGTCTATGAACCCAAAGTCGTTGCCTTTCTCTGCAAGTGGTGTTCTTCTGCGGGAAGCGATCTGGCGGGTGTTTCGCGCATACAGTATCCCGCCAACGCGACACCCATTCAGGTGATGTGCACAGGCGGTGTGTCGCCGATGTATGTCCTGTCCGCCCTCCGAAAGGGCGCGGATGGCGTGCTCGTCTCAGGATGCCATCCGGGCGATTGTCACTACATTGAAGGCAACTATCTGGCGCGACGCAAACTCCATCTCGTCAAGGAACTGCTCGAATTTGTCGGTATCGAGCCGAACCGGTTTCGCATGTCCTGGGTATCTGCGGCCGAAGGGGGCAAATTCGCTCAGGTCGTTCGGGATTTTGTGGAGGATTTGCGTCCGTTAGGTCCGCAAGACAAGGTAAAGGCAGACCGCTCATGATTAATCTCAAGGATATTCGCGATACAGCGCGGGATATGCTCACCAAAGGTGAGGTACGCGCCGTCATCGGTTGGCAGCAGGGGAGTCGCGGCATGGCGGCAGAGCCTGTCGTGATAACCGCTCCTGAACAAGCGGATTCGCTGGTGTGGAACCCCACCTGTTACCACAACCTTTCACTCTATCTGGTCAATGACAAGAAGGCGCAGGCGCATTCCAAGCAAAAGCCGACGTTGCCCATTGCCATCATTGCCAAGGGTTGCGATGCTCGTTCTACCGTCGTTCTGATGCAGGAAAACTATTTCAGGCGTGACGAGGTGTACATCATCGGCGTCTCCTGCGAAGGCACGGGTGTCGTGGATGAGCACAAATTAGCCGTTGCCTTACAGGGCGCACAACCCACCGCCGCCGCATTTGAGGGGGAAGATTATGTCCTGACACTCGCCGACGGAAGCGAAAAGCGTCTGTCTGCACGAGAGGTAATGGCGGATCGTTGTTTAGAATGTCGTGAACCTTTCCCAAAAGAAAACAATCTCGTCTTGGGTGAAGATAAAACGGGACGATCCTTAGAAGCTCCTTTCGCCGCACTCGCCCGTTTTGAGCAGAAATCGGAAGCAGAGCGTTGGGATTTCTGGAAGCATCAGTTTGAACGTTGTATTCGTTGCTTTGCCTGTCGCTCCGTGTGTCCGATGTGTTTCTGCGACGAATGCGTGGTCGATAGCATTGAAATGAAAGTGGTTCCGGCGACAACCGCTCAGGAAAAGGCGGATCGTGTTCGCTGGATCGAGCGTTCTGCCACCACGGCGGACAATTTCGGTTACCACATGACCCGCGCCATGCACCTAGCGGGTCGTTGTATCGACTGTGGCGAATGTGAGCGCGTCTGTCCGGTCAACATTCCGTTGCGGTTGCTCAATAACAAAATGGAGCGGGAAGCTCGGGAGCGGTTCGGTTATGAACCGGGCGCGAGTATTGGAGCCTCTTCCCTAGTGGCCTCGTTCCGTGATGACGATCCCAACGCATTTATCAGGTAGCCCCATGGAAAAGTTAATCGATAAAAAACGGCTGGGCGACTGGATAACCGCACTTTCCGACTGGGAAGTGTTCGCCCCCGCTTTGGAAGATGGTATTTGGACGCTCAAACCAGCGAATGCAGAGAGCGAGCTTTGCCACACCAACATTAAACAACCGCCCAAGGGATTCGCCTTTCCTC
>JAUYFZ010000248.1 GCA_030689585.1 Rhodocyclaceae bacterium
ATTTTCACCTTTGTCGATACGCCGGGTGCCTATCCTGGCATCGATGCCGAAGAACGTGGGCAATCAGAAGCCATCGGACGCAATCTCTACGACATGGCTGAACTGAAAGTTCCCCTGATTACCACCATTATTGGAGAAGGCGGCTCAGGGGGGGCGTTAGCCATCGCAGTAGGTGATGCCTTGTTGATGCTCCAGTATTCAACCTATTCCGTCATTTCACCGGAGGGATGTGCCTCCATCCTCTGGAAAAGTGCCACTCAAGCCCCTGAAGCGGCGGAAACGATGGGCATTACGGCCACTCGACTCAAATCACTGGGGTTGATCGACCGAATTGTCAATGAACCCATCGGCGGTGCGCACCGCGATCCGAGGACCGTCGCTGCTTCGCTGAAACGCGCTTTGCAGGACACGCTTAAACAAGTGGTGAACCTACCGCCTGCCGAACTCACCGAACGGCGGCTTGAACGCTGGATGGGTTATGGAAAATACAAGGAACTCTCTCTCCATTGAATCCGCCGTGACGGGTTGTTTAACCCGTCATACGCGCTCCCACGACCGATGGGTTGTTGGATTATCTGGTGGACTCGATTCGGTGGTTTTACTGCACGCAGTACGCCGCCACGCCTCCCCTTCGGCGTTGCACGTCCACCACGGACTCTCTCCCAACGCGGATC
Source organism: Rhodocyclaceae bacterium (assembly GCA_030689585.1). Lineage (GTDB taxonomy): Bacteria > Pseudomonadota > Gammaproteobacteria > Burkholderiales > Rhodocyclaceae > Nitricoxidivorans. The sequence goes on from JAUYFZ010000248.1 coordinate 675, forward strand.
GATGGGAAACTTTTTGCCGCGAACTCTGCACAACATGGGAGATTCCCCTACACGTCGAACGGGTTGAAGTCGAACGTCATTCCCCGGATGGCCTCGAAGCCGCCGCCCGCCGTGCCCGTCATGCCATCTTTGCGCAAACGGGAGATTGGGTCTTGTTGGCCCATCATCGCGGCGATCAGGTGGAAACTCTGTTGTTCAATTTATTGAGGGGCACGGGCGTACGCGGAGCCTCTGCCATGCAGGAACGCAATGGTCACTTGCTGCGTCCTCTGCTGACGACCAGTCGTCAGGATATTGCCGCGTACGCTCAAGCTCAAGACCTGTCGTGGATCGAAGATGAGAGTAACGCAGACCTGCGTTTTTCCCGTAACTGGTTACGCCATCAAATCCTGCCGGAATTAACCCGACGATTTCCGGCCACCGAAGCCAATCTGGCCGGTGCCACTCGACGTTTCGCCGAAGCAGAAAACTTGCTGAATGAACTGGCGACGTTGGATTTAGGCGATGCCCCCCACGATTTCCCCGTCGCCCTAGAAACACTGGCGGCCCTGTCCTTTGCACGGGCGAAAAACCTATTGCGCTACCTATTGGCACGACGGAACATCGGCATCCCCAGCGAAGAACGCCTCTCCGAAGCCCTACGACAATGCCTAGAAGCCGCCCCCGACCGGCATCCCTCCATCGCGTTTGGTCGTTGGCAGTTGGTGAGGAAAAAGGGGAAGGTGACCATCATTGCACCTCATTCACACTGACTTACAATAGCTTGACCAGAGTAGCAACGACACCTACAGCGACCACACCCGCCCAATTTAATCGTCCCAGCGAAATACCAAACAGGGACAACTTCCAAGGATATATTTTCTATAAGACACGGCCTGTCAGTGCTCAGATGCCGGGCTTGTCCAACAAACGGCTAGATCGTGGCTTCGCACGATCTAACCTTATTCGTTAGCTGCATTTTCATCCAAGTCTGGCAGCCTCTGCGGCAACGTGACCAGCCAGAGCGGTAACGAATGTTTTGAGTCCTGTCATCGCTGACATTTCTGAAAACTCGCCGGTCTCGGCAGCATTGCGGGGTGACGTGATGAGTACGGCAGTAGTGTAAAGCTGTTCCTTGACCAATTTCTGACAGAGCAAGTCATACCGGATGAGGTACGAAGCCCCTTTAAACTCCTTGAAAATAGGAAAATGCGGCGACGCATCCTTGACCGCACATCTGGATTTCGGGGCATCCTCGACCATCATCAACCAGCCAACGAAAGGACGCGGTTGCTTGCCGAATGCCTCTTCACGGTAGGCTGTCCAGAGGTCGTGTGCGGTGCCAATGGCTTCCTCTGTTCGATTGTTGAAGTTGTTCCCGAACGAACCAACTTGGCTTTTCAGTTCGATGGCCGCGATCAACTCGCCCTTACAGATGACAAGAAGATCCCAAAGCTTTGTCGGCCTGAAATAGCCGGGCAGTGTCAGCATTGCCTGGTTCTGGTAGATCTCAGCATGGGCGAGTCCATTGGCCCGCACGATGTCGAGTACCAAAGCCAAGAATCCGTCCATGTTCTTGCCAGCGGTAACGCCAGCACGCTCGCCTTGGTCAGCCTTCCCTGACTCAATCTGCTTTTGCCTCGCTGCCTCACGGTTTCCCCAGAAGGCTTTTACGGCCTCATGGGCCTTTTGTTCGTAATCGACAAGATCAAGGGCCATTTATTCTCTATTGCCTCCAAGGGAAGATCGTTCTTCGTGGCTCAAGCCATACAGTTTGAATACGGCGTGGTTGCAGGCTTGAAAATCCCGCTTTGTTGCAGCTTCCGCCAGCTCTGTCCGCAACGCTGTCGAGACATTCGCCCATTGGGGGATGCGGATGCGACGCAGGTATTGCGCCTGAAACCGGAGGAATCCGCCTTGCATTTTTGTTGAATAGGTTGCCATGAATAGACGTGTGACGGCTGAAAGCATCACAGCTTGCAATGGCCTCAATTCCCACTCGTCGGATGTGACGTAGTAAAGATTGTGGTGCGGGTACAACTGACCGCCCTCAAAAACGATATGGGCCTCGCCCTTGATGTCGGGAATCAGGAGCTTCGGTCTTAATGCCAGTGTTGGGGTGATGCGATCGATCGTGCGAAACCAGTTGGCCGGAGTCTTCTGGGCGCAATGACGGCCCGCGATAGCCTCCCGTCGCGCCTCTAGGTAGCGGTGTAAGCGTGGATAGTTCCGCAGATCGACAAGGCCGCCACCCTCGGCAAACGGATTGATGACACCTTGACCGCGCCATCGTACCTCACCGGTCAAGATGTCTTTCGTTGTGACCAGCGGCAGCTTGCGATCAGGCTCAACGTCGAGTGCGTCAAAGTCACCGATATAGGCCTTGTCTGCGCCGGTTGCTACGCCGATACCCACCTTGCAGCCCGCCTCCTCCAAGCTCTGAAATTGCCTTTCAAGACGGCGAATCAGTGCCATTTGATCCGAAGATTCGAGCAGCCACGGTTCCGACCCATTGGTGACTCGTGCCAGTTCCCGCACCGGCCCGGCATCTTTGGGCAAGTTTTTAGCACGCAGCGCGTCGGCCAAGATCGGCAGCGTGGCCCGATCGATGGCTGGGCGATGGGCAATGCGTGTTGCGCCGGGAGTTTCCCGGCTGATGATGGTGATGGCCGGGTAGGCGATCACATCGGAGTGAAACGCCGGGGTGTCCACCATATCGACATAGATTTTCAGATAGAACTGATCGGCCACGAGGCTACGAAGCGGCCCGCCATAGCGGTTTTTCATCCAGCGATCCGCGCAGATAAAGCCCAGATTGCCACCCTTCACCAACACAGAAAGCGATCTTTCAATGAAGGGGATGTAGATGTCGGCCCGGTCATACATCGTCTGGTAGCGGCCACGGTACTCAGCCAGCAATGGTGCTGGAATCAGTTCTTGGCGAACATAGGGAGGGTTCCCGATAACAAAATCGAATTGCCCTTCAATTGGGGTGAGCAGAAAATCCCCTTGCACTAGCCAACGGTCAGCAAGTGCTATTGCAGATTGATCTTCTACCGCTTCTCGTTTGAGTAGCTCGATCACCGCTGCGCGGGTGATGAAAAAGGTATTGCGATGCAGTTCAGTAGCGCGAATTGCGTCGCCTAGTGTTTCAACTACAGTTCCTGCGTGTTGCGATAATTTCCACGCTGTCAGTAAACGTCCAATTGCAGGTAATAGAAAGTCACCGCCACCGAATGAAGGTTCTAAAAGTCGCTTTTCATGGAGCGGTTGATCCTTCGTGTAGCCAGCCAAATCGAGGATGAATTCCACTACCTCGGCGCGTGTAAAGACTGCCCCGCGAGATTCTGTTCCCGTTGACACAGACAATTTTTCAATTGCAGCGGCGACCATAGGTGAATGGGAGCAGACCGACTCGCCAAATAAATCAAAATTAAGCTGCCTTGATCCCAAGTTCACACCCCTATTTGATCTGCGCTCATCGCTCGGTTGCAGCTAACGTCTGAATCAAATCTACGCCCCTCTATGACTTGGCCCCGGACTACGGGGTCGCCTAGCGGCCTGAAACTTGGGTTGGCCTGAAGGGGTTCTGGGTTGATGACTGCGAGGCTTATTGCTGTGAGGTTGTTGCCCTGACCGGGGTTTTTGGATAGGTTCGGCTTTAATGCGGGGATCGGGTTCAAAACCGGGCACGATGCGTTTTTCGATGTCCCTCTTCAACAGCCGCTCGATGTCGCGTAGCAGAGAATGTTCATCCACACACACTAAAGACACGGCTTCGCCAGAACTCCCCGCACGACCGGTGCGACCGATGCGGTGCACGTAGTCCTCCGGGACATTGGGCAATTCATAGTTCACGACATGAGGCAGTTCATCAATGTCGATGCCTCGCGCTGCAATATCGGTCGCGACTAACACATGCACCTTGAGACGCTTAAAGTCGTCCAACGCACGCTGTCGCTGTCCCTGGCTCTTGTTGCCATGCAAGGCAGCCGATTTGATTCCCGCCTTGGTTAACCGCTCTGATAAAGCATCTGCACCGTGTTTTGTTCGTGTAAATACAAGCACTTGATGCCAGCCATTGTCGTTGATGAGTTGAATCAACAGTTCTTTTTTGCGATCACGGTCGACGTGGTAAACCGATTGACTGATGACCTCTATCGTCGCATTGCGACGAGCCACTTCAACGCTGACGGGGTTGTGAAGTAATCCTGCAATGAGTCCACGAATATCGTCGGAGAAGGTGGCTGAAAACAGCAGGCATTGTTTTTTCTTCGGCAACAGGGCGATGAGTTTCCGAATATCGCGGATGAATCCCATATCGAGCATCCTGTCCGCCTCGTCTAACACCAAAATTTCAATGCCAGAGAGATCGGCACTGCGCTGTTCGATGTGATCGAGCAACCGTCCTGGCGTGGCGACGATGATATCTACCCCACTTTTGAGCGCGGCCAGTTGGTTGCCCATTCCCACGCCCCCGTAAATCACGGCGGATTTGAGCGGGAGGTGGCGACCATAGGTACGCACACTTTCATGGACTTGAACGGCTAATTCTCGCGTCGGTACCAAGATGAGACAGCGCGGTTTGAACCGCTTCATGGAGACTTTACTGGTTTCGTTTGTGGACAGCAGTTGCAGGATGGGCAACGTAAATCCGGCGGTTTTGCCGGTCCCTGTTTGGGCAGCGGCCATGAGGTCACGGCCTTCCAGTACGACAGGAATCGCTTGTGCCTGAATGGGGGTGGGGGTGTCGTAGCCCTGATCGGCAATGGAACGCAAAATTTCGGCGCGTAGGCCGAGATCGGTAAAGTGCATGGGGAACTCCTAAATTGAGTGAATCAGCCGCGATTTTTGCGCGACAAGTTTTTCGAGTGTGCTTTGAAAGCCCGCTAACCGATCCCGCTCCTGCGCAACCACGGCGACAGGGGCACGTTCGACAAAACTGGGTAGGGCCAGTTTTTTTTCTGCTCTTTCAATCTCGCCCTCGATGCGGGTGATTTCTTTACTGAGTCGCTCTTTCTCGGCAACCACATCAATCTCGATCTTTAACATCAGACGGAAATCGCCCACTATTTGCACAGGCGCATCCGAATCCGGCAAGTCTTCACCGACGGCCGTAACGTCGGAAAGTTTTGCCAAGGCCGCCAAATAGGGTGCGTATTCTTCGATGACTGTCCGATCTCCCGCCGCAAACAGCGGCACTTTCTGGGCAGGCGAAATATTCATTTCACCCCGCAAACTGCGGCAGGCATTGATCATGGTTTTAAGCGTGGCGACCCAGGCTTCAGCTTTTTCATCACAAAGGGAAAAGTTCGCCTTCGGATAAGGTTGTTGCATGATGCTCTCGCCAGTCTTTCCTGCAACGAGAGCGACCTTCTGCCAAAGTTCTTCGGTGATAAAGGGAATCAACGGATGGGCCAGTCGCAACACGGCCTCCAGCACAGAAACGAGCGTATGACGCGAAGGTTTCACCTTGGACAATTCCAGATACCAGTCGCAATATTCGTCCCAGACAAACGCATAAATCGCACGCGCCACTAGATCGAACCGGTAATCTGCAAAGTGTTTTTCCACTTCGTTTTCAACGTGCTGCAAGCGGCTGATGATCCAGCGATCCGCTACCGTCTGCTGTTCAGCATCTCCTGCCTCCTGCATCAACACGAAGCGCGTGGCATTCCACAGTTTGTTACAGAAGTTCCGATAACCCTCGCAACGCTGCATATCGAACTTGATGTCCCGTCCTGGACTCGCCAGCGAAGCAAAAGTAAAGCGCAGGGCATCGGTGCCAAAGGCAGGGATGCCGTTGGGGTATTCCTTCCGTGTGCGCTTTTCGATCTTGACCGCGTCTTTAGGATTCATCAAACCCGTGGTGCGTTTTTTGAGCAGGTCATCTAACGTAATACCGTCGATGAGATCAATCGGATCGAGCACATTGCCCTTGGATTTGCTCATCTTCTGACCTTCTGCGTCACGGATAAGACCGTGCACGTAAACGTCGCGGAAGGGGATTTTTCCGGTGATGTGTTTGGTCATCATCACCATACGGGCCACCCAGAAGAAGATGATGTCAAAACCGGTGACCAACACGGTAGAAGGCAGATAAAGATCTAGGGCCGGATTGGATTTGGCAGGCCAATCAGGGGTCCAATCCAGCGTGGAAAAAGGCCACAGTGCGGAGGAATACCAAGTGTCGAGCACATCGGCATCGCGGGTCAATCCACCGGTATAACCTTCAGCAGCCGCAAGGGTCAGGGCTTCGGCTTCATCATGGGCCACATAGATGCGCCCATCATCGGCATACCAAGCCGGAATTTGATGCCCCCACCAGAGTTGGCGCGAAATACACCAGTCTTGAATGTTGTTGAGCCACTGGTTGTACGTATTCACCCAGTTTTCCGGATGGAATTTAATCTCACCGGATGCCACACATTGAAGGGCTTTACTGACGATGGAGGTGCCATCCGCCCCCTGTTTACTCATGGCAACAAACCATTGATCGGTGAGCATCGGCTCGATAATGGCGTGGGTGCGATCCCCTCTTGGAATGATGAGTTTGTGGGGCTTGGTCGCAACAAGCTGTCCTGTCGCAGTCAGATCAGCCACGATGATCCGTCGGGCTTCGAAGCGATCCATGCCGCGATACATTTCAGGGGCATGTTCGTTGATCCGCGCATCCAGCGTGAAGATGGAAATGGGGGTTAATCCGTGGCGATGTCCCACTTGCCAGTCGTTGAAATCGTGCGCGGGGGTAATTTTGACGCAACCCGTGCCGAAGTCGCGATCCACATAATGATCGGCGATAACAGGAATGGTGCGGTTGGTGAGCGGTAGTTGAACCTGTTGGCCAATGAGATGCTTGTAACGCTCGTCATCGGGATTCACCGCGACGGCGACATCGCCCAACATCGTTTCAGGGCGTGTCGTGGCCACGGTGAGTGAACCATTGCCATGGGCTAATGGATAAGCAATCTCCCACATAAACCCGTCTTCTTCTTCGGAAACCACTTCTAAATCAGAAACTGCGGTGAGCAATTTCGGGTCCCAATTCACAAGCCGTTTGCCGCGATAAATTAGACCTTCTTTGTAAAGACGAACAAAGGTTTCAGTCACAATCTTTGATAACCCCGCGTCCATCGTGAAGCGTTCACGAGTCCAATCGGGTGATGTCCCTAGGCGACGCATTTGCCGCGTGATGGTGTCTCCGGAATACTTTTTCCACTCCCACACTTTGTCGAGAAACTTTTCACGCCCCAGGTCGTGACGGGAAATCCCTTGAGCATCTAATTGTCGTTCCACGACGATCTGTGTCGCAATACCAGCATGGTCCGTACCCGGCTGCCAGAGTGTGTTATCCCCGCGCATCCGGTGATAGCGCGTGAGTGCATCCATCAACGTCTGATTGAACCCATGCCCCATGTGCAGCGTGCCGGTGACATTAGGGGGAGGTAACAGGATGCAGAAATTATCCGTTTTAGCGGTATCAAGCCCCGCAGCAAAATAACCGTGACTCTCCCAGAAGGAAGACCAGTGTTGTTCAATAGCAGTGGGGTCGAAGCTTTTAGCGAATTCCATTATCAAATTATCCAATTTTCTAGCGTCAACTCGGCTCTATGCGGTTTGTAGTGGGTGACATGCCATATCGCTGACATGACAGTCTCCCTCCCCTTCAAGGGGAGGGTTGGGGAGGGGATGGGGGATAAATTCCTTTTGCAAAGCAATCCAGATCGCCTCAACTACCGTATCGATATTTTGCAGCACGTCGTTGTTCCAAAATCTCAATACCCTGAATCCTGCCGTTTGTAGGCACTTGTCACGTTTTTTGTCGCGCTCGCTTTCAAGGT
>JAUYFZ010000251.1 GCA_030689585.1 Rhodocyclaceae bacterium
GTCAGGCGGGCATGGGTTGTTCCACACTCACGCGATGCTTGAACCTGCTGGAATCCATCGCAAAACGGCCCACCTATCTCTCGCTTTTGCAGGAATACCCGTTAGCCCTGGAAAAAGTGGTTCACCTGGTCGCAAGCTCCAGTTGGGCGGCCGATTACCTGAAGCGTCATCCCGTTTTGCTCGATGAACTATTGGACCCTCGTCTTCTAGAAGAGGAAGGGCAGGGGACGTTCAGTGAAGCACTCCGGCATACCTTGGATGACGTGGAACCAGACACAGAACGTCAAATGGATTTGATGCGTGAGGCTCATCATGCCCAAGTGTTCAGGCTTCTGGCGCGGGATATTGCGGGCCAATTAACGGTGGAACGATTGTCTGACCACCTCTCCGATCTGGCTGATCTGATGGTCGATACGGCCTTGACCTATGCTTGGCGAAAAATAGCCACGCGGCACAGGGAGATGCCTCGATTTTCCGTCATTGCTTATGGAAAATTGGGCGGGAAAGAATTGGGTTACGCCTCCGATCTCGATCTTGTTTTTCTCTTTGAGGATGAAGAGGCCGATGCCGCAAAGACCTACTCACGGTTGGCTACACGCTTAAACACTTGGTTATCGGCGCAAACGCCCGCCGGTCGGCTTTTCGAAACCGATCTGCGATTGCGACCCAACGGCGAATCCGGATTAATCGTCGCTTCGCTGGCTTCCTTCCGAAAATATCAGTTTGAATCCGCTTGGGTCTGGGAACACCAAGCACTGACCCGCGCTCGCCATTGCGCAGGAGATGCGACACTCGGTGTTGCTTTCGAACAAATACGGGGCGACGTATTGACCTTGCGGCGCGATCCCGAAAAGTTGCGAGCCGACGTATTGTCCATGCGGCAGAAGATGCAGGAATCCCACGCCACACCGGTAAATGAACGTGCCGTGCGATTCGACTTAAAGCACGACCCAGGCGGCCTCGTCGATGTCGAATTCATCGTTCAGTACCTAGTCTTAAGCCATGCTTGGCAGCATCCGGCCTTGCTGGAAAACAAGGGCAACATCGCCCTCCTGAAAATCGCCGCCGATTGCGGACTCATCCCGCCTGATTTATCCGACACCGTACGCGATGCCTATCGGGAATATCGACACCTGCAACACGCGTTGCGCCTACAGGAACGTGTCGGACAGGTAGATACGGGACAGGTCACCCAGCAGATCATAGCGGTGCGTGCGCTGTGGGATAGGGTATTTGAACCTGTTCATAAACCATCTCCATAAGGGCCTATCGTGAAACCATCCCCCTCTTTTCCTTTCACAACCCTTTCAATCGTTTGTCCGATACGCGATGAGGCCGATGTTTTGCCCGCCTTTTTTGCTCGGCTATTGCCCACGCTCTATGCAACAGGTGAAACCTTTGAAGTTCTCTGTATCAATGATGGCAGCCAAGATGCCACTTTATCTGTCTTGCAGGGAATCCAACAACAAGAAGCACGCTTGCACCTCATTGATTTTTCCAGACCCTTTGGCAAAGAAGCTGCTTTAACCTGCGGAATAGATCATGCCAAAGGCGATGCCGTCATCTTGATTGATGCAGATCTACAAGACCCGCCCGAGTTAATCGTAGAGATGGTGCAAACATGGCGTCAAGGCTTTGATACGGTGTTAGCACAACGCGTGGACCGCAGCACGGATAACTGGTTTAAGCGCGTCACTGCACGTGGGTTCTATCGCATTCACAATGCAGTTTCAGATTGTGTTATTCCAATTGATGTGGGTGATTTCAGGTTGATGGATCGTCGCGTCGTCGACGCACTCAAAGAGTTAACGGAACGTCATCGCTTCATGAAAGGATTGTTCGCTTGGGTTGGATTTAAGCATGTGTTGCTCCCCTACGTTCGCGAAGCCAGACACGCTGGACGCACAAAGTTTCCGTGGTGGCGACTCTGGAATTTTGCACTAGAGGGAATCACTTCATTTTCTACGGTGCCATTGCGCATATGGACATATCTTGGTTTGATCATTGCACTTTGCGCTTTCGCCTTCGGATCATTCATTATCGGACGCACCCTAATTCTTGGAATTGATATACCGGGTTATGCTTCGCTCATTACAATCGTATTAATGCTAGGGGGTATACAATTAATCGGCTTAGGCGTTCTTGGCGAATATCTCGGTCGTGTGCATGATGAAGTTAAAAAACGACCTTTGTATGTTATTCGCGAACACCACCCAAAACATGCAACCTGAAATTTACCGCGAAATGGCAGTGGTGCAAATGCAACACTGGTGGTTTGTGGCCCGTCGTCAAATACTTGCAGCGATAATCAAAAAACTCTCCTTACCAAACTCGGCTGACATTCTAGAAATCGGCTGTGGTACTGGAGGAAACCTCGCAATGTTGGCAGCCTTCGGGCGCTTGTGTGCAATGGAAACCGACGATTCGGCACGTAAGTGCGCTAACGCACTTAATATCTGCTCCGTCGCCATCGGAGAATTGCCCAACACAGTGCCCTACGACGATGCCACCTTCGATTTAATCTGTTTATTCGATGTGCTCGAACATATTAAAGACGATGTCATTGCTCTTGAACGTGTAAAACGACTTCTCAAACCGGGAGGGAGACTGTTAATAACAGTGCCAGCCTATGCTTGGCTTTGGTCAGCGCACGATGAATCACATCATCACAAACGACGTTACACCGCAGCCACACTCAAGCGGCGTGCAATACATGCAGGTTTAACTGTGATGCGAATAGGATATTTCAATACGTTGATATTTCCTGTCATTGCCACTATTCGTCTTATTCGCCTAAGAACCACGAGTGTGTCGGATGCGAAAATTCCCCAGGCCCCGATTAACACTATGCTAAAGATGTTGTTTGCTCTAGAGCGTTTTGTTGTGCCGTTTGTTTTCTTTCCCTTTGGGACTTCTGTCATCGCAGTGCTGGAACATTCAAAATGACGCCAATCACGGAAAGAATACCCCCATGGTTAGCATTCGCTTTTCTGTTTTTGGCGTTTCATTTTGTATTTGAACCATTTTTCCCGATACTAGGTAATCGCCTTGGTCATGATTTCTCGTTCTTTTTTCCGCAGTGGCTCGACGGTTCCATTTGGTTTCAAAATAACGGTCTGACCCCCCCGTGGTTTTCGCCTTCATTTTGCGCGGGGCAACCTTTTTTTGCGGACCTGCAGTCTGGTTATTACTCCCTTCCTCAATTTCTGGCCATTGCTTTTGGGCCATTGCATGCCGCTTGGGGAACGCTGTTGCTGTGTGCTACGGCCATGTTCTGGGGCGGGTATTTCTTGATGCGAAAAGTGTTCACGGCTAATAGGGTAGCGGCCGTGCTAGTGGGCGGGTTGCTGATGTTCAACGGGTTTCTGCCGCATCGCTTGATGGTTGGGCATGTGAGTTATCACGGATTCGCATTGCTGCCCCTGTTGACGTTGTTGCTTTTGGTTCCCACCACACAACGTACTGCAACGATGGCGGTCACCACAGGGGCGGGTATTCTGCTGGCTTACTGGGTGCATTCAGGGTTTGCGGTAATCATGCTTCCCGCATTACTTTCCGTGGCACTCATTGCATGGATGGCCAGAATGTCGACTGGACTGCCACTGACCCGCTTTGCGGGTCGAGCGATGCTGGCGGGACTCATCGGACTAGGATTATCCGCGTCAAAGTTATGGGCCAGCTTCTCGTTTCTGTCTCATTTTCCTCGCACATTTTATGCATTACCCGGTTTTGCCACGCCGTGGGAAGGCCTAACTTCCCTTGGGGCCGCCTTATTCTTGCCGTCACAATGGGCACACGAGGTCGGCGTAGAACGGTTAGTCAATGTTCAGTGGGCATTAGCTCCCCATGAATGGGCTTACGGTTTTGGACCGGGCGTGTTGCTGTTACTGTTCTGGGTAAAACGTCCTCGCCTTACTGCTTCGCTATGGATATGGACAGGACTGATTTTGGGGTTACTGATGCCACTGGCGATTAGTTTATGGCAAGCGGACTGGAATGCTTTTTTGAAATCGTTGCCCCTGCTAGGGTCCATGAGTAATCCACTCCGCTGGTGGATAACATACATTCCTGCCGTGGCCGTGGTGGCAGGGTTGGCGTTACCCAAGCAACGAAGTAACGCATGGCTTGCCGGAGCGGTATTGGTGCTGACCATGATCACCAGCGCATGGGAGCCACGAGCGTATTACCAGTCGCAAAATTACGATGTTCGCCCGATACTGGTCGCCGATGAAGCCCTTCGCTCTGGTGGCTGGATACCTAAAATAGAACGGCTGGGTTTGACTGCTCATATCCAAGCAGGGTCATTTCAAGCACCCTTGCGCAGTAACGATACCTTCATCGCGGGCGTATCACAGGTATTTTGCTACAACCCTGTCTTTGGTTATCGGTTAGAAAAGTTTGTCGCACAGGGATTAACCGTCGAATCAGTTCTCACAGAATCGGACGGTTTTTTGAACCTCAAAAACCCTGCTTGCTATGTATTTCCAAAAGAAAACGGATGTTTGCCCGGGGATCGTTTTCGCGCCGATCAACGGGCAAGTGCGGTCGCCTTTGTCAATTATCGTCCTTTTGAATTTGCTATTTCTCGCGGGCAAATGATTGCAAATGCCATCAGCGGGATTTTTTTGATTCTGGTGTGCGTAGTAGGGGTTGGATCATTCCATTACCCATAAGTC
>JAUYFZ010000252.1 GCA_030689585.1 Rhodocyclaceae bacterium
CCCTTGGCGCCGCTGTGGTCGTCGAGATTCATGATCCATTCAACCGGAGAAACCCCCGGATAGATGGCGGTGAGTTTTTTGGACGGCGCCTTGCTCCAGTCGGGAGCGGCTTGAACGGTAGCGGTAACACCCAGTGCCAACGCAACAACAAGGTAATTCATGGAATTCTTATACACTTCAAGCTCCTAGGTTAAGTAAAAGGGGAGGCGCATTTTATAACACGCACCCCATCGAAAATTGACCTACCTCAATCTGACCATCGCAACCGTTTTTCCATGCCCACGATGCCCATAGCCGCCATGCCGAAGAGGGTGATGATGAACCAGTCAGCCCCCCCGATGGGAGCCGTGGCAAAGAGCCGATTCATCAGGGGATGATAAGTAAACAGCATCTGCAATACCACCATGCCCCCCACCCCGCCCCAAATCCACGGGTTCGAGAACCAGCCCAGCGTCCAGAAGGGCCGCGTGAGTGAGCGGCAATTAAAAAGATAGAAGATTTCCACCATGACAAAGACATTTACGGCAAGAGTGCGGGCCTCACTCAAACTGCGTCCCTGATCCAACGCTAACTCGAACAGTCCAAACGCACCGATCAACATCAACAATCCCACCAAAACAATCCGAAAAACGAGTGCGCCATCCAGCACAGGCGCGGTAGGCAACCTCGGCGGACGGCGCATGATGCCCGTTTCTGCCGGTTCAAAAGCCAGCGGCAAGCCGAGCAGTACGGCGGTGGTCATGTTGATCCAGAGAATCTGAAGCGGCGTGATGGGCAACGTGGCCCCGGCCAGAATGGCCGCCAGAATCACCAGACCTTCGCCAAAGTTGGTAGGTAACGTCCAGGTGATGAATTTCACGAGGTTGTCCCAGACTCCCCGTCCTTCCTCAATGGCCGCTTCGATCGTGGCAAAGTTGTCATCGGTCAGCACCATGGCAGCGGCCTCTTTGGCGACATCGGTTCCGCCCAGGCCCATGGCGATGCCAATATCCGCCGCCTTGAGGGCCGGCGCATCATTTACCCCATCACCGGTCATGGCCACCACCTCACCATTGGCCTGAAGTGCCTGCACGAGACGCAACTTCTGCTCAGGTTCCACGCGAGCGAACACATCCACTTCGCGCACCGCTTGCACCAATGCCGCGTCATCCAGCATCGCCAGTTCGCGGCCTGTCAGCGCACGGCCTTCCATCCCACAAATGCCGATCTGACGCGCAATGGCGAGTGCTGTCCCTGAATGATCGCCCGTGATCATCTTCACCCGAATTCCTGCGGCATGACAGGTGCGAACCGCAGTTTTCGCGTGTGCTCGCGGCGGGTCAATCATGCCGACGAGTCCCAAAAAAGTGAATCCGTCGACGATATCCGCTTCGCTCAACCCGTTCAACCCGTTATTGCCCGTATGGATTTTTCTAGCCAGTGCCAGCACGCGCAAGCCTTTTTCGGAGAAAGTGGCCGCACGTTGAAGAATTTCTTCGGCATTGCAACTGTTGCAACCACTAGCCAATAACACCTTTTCAACGGCCCCTTTCAGGTAAAGAATTTTTTCGCCTTCCACCTCATGGAGGGTCACCATGGTTTGCCGAGCAGAATCAAAAGGCAGTTCGTCCAACCGGGGAAACACAGACCGCAACGTCGCCTCGTCCAGACCTTCTTTTCTGGCGGCAACGAGCAAGGCCCCTTCTGTCGGATCCCCCACGATCTGCCAGTGACCGTCCTTATGATGGAGTGCCGCATCGTTGCACAACACACCGGCAATCAGCACTTCGCGCCGCTGTTCTGTCTCCGCCCATATTTCCTGTACCGTCATGACATTTTCAGTCAGCGTACCCGTCTTGTCCGAGCAGATAACGGTCGTGCTGCCCAACGTTTCCACGGCAGGAAGTTGTCGAATGATGGCGCGGCGTTTTGCCATGCGCGATACGCCAATCGCCAGCGTGATCGTCATGGCGGCGGGCAACCCTTCTGGAATCGCGCCCACCGCCAGGGCGACCGCCGCCATGAACATGTCGAACCAGGATTCCCCCCGCAGGATGCCGACGACAAACGTCAAAGCCGCCAGCCCCAGAATCACGATCAACAACTGCTGCGCGAAATCAGCCATCCGGCGGGTCAGGGGAGTCGCCAATGCAGGGGCTTCTTTCATCAGGCGACCGATACGGCCGGTTTCCGTCGCATCGGCCGTCGCCACGACCAGCCCATGTCCATGACCGGCCACCACATGCGTACCCGCATAAGCCATATTACGTCGGTCAGCCAGCAAGGTATCGGAGGGTAAAGAAGCCACCTGTTTTTCAACGGGGAGCGATTCTCCCGTGAGTGTGGCTTCCATCGTTCGCAACTCGCGTCCATGGAGCAATCGCAGATCCGCGGGAACCTTGTCCCCCGCCGCCAGCACGACTACATCGCCGGGAACCAGATGCACCGCATTCAGCCTGCGATGCTGCCCCGCCCGCAACACGGTGGATTCAGTCGCCACCGCGCGAGCCAGAGCCGCCAAGGCCGCCTCTGCGCGGGACTCCTGAAAAAATCCGATCACGGCATTGACGATCACTACGCCGAGAATCACGCCAGAATCCACCCATTCGCCGAGGACGGCGGTCACCCCCCCCGCCACCATCAACACCAGCACCAACGGCTGGATCAGTTGCGAGAGCAACCGGCTCAAGGGGCCACGTCCCGGCAGTAGCGTCGGACGATTGGGGCCATGACGAATGAGGCGCGTCGCCGCCTCTTCCTCCGACAAACCGGTAGCCGGATCAACGGCGTGATGCGTCGCGGCATCGACAGCACTCAATGCGTGCCAGTGGGTTGATTTCATGTTGCTCTCCTGTGACGGCATGAAATGACAACGGGGTCTCGTGAGAGACCCCGTCGGCTAGCTTGGGTTACAAGGCGTTAGCAGCCCCGGCACGGCTGTTTAAGCAGCCAGTGCAAAACGCTCATCGTTGGCGTTTGAGAAATTGCTCGGATTACGTCCGTCGCCTTTCGTGTCGCCTGCTCACCCTCCGTCGCCCTGTCGAAGCCAGTGCACCCCCACCTAAAAACACGTTCGTGATGCTTTTAATGCGCTTAGGTGGAGGTGGCGGGAATCGAACCCGCGTCCAGAACGCTTCCGATTTGCCGGAATTACGACCATGGGCCGCATTGTAGGATTCTCCCCTTCACAAGGCGAATCAAAAAAACCTATGCTTCATCTTCCGTAACTACTCAGGTCCGGTCGGAACACAGCTCTCCTCC
>JAUYFZ010000030.1 GCA_030689585.1 Rhodocyclaceae bacterium
GCGACAAAAAACGTGACAAGTGCCTACAAACGGCAGGATTCAGGGTATTGAGATTTTGGAACAACGACGTGCTGCAAAATATCGATACGGTAGTTGAGGCGATCTGGATTGCTTTGCAAAAGGAATCTATCCCCCATCCCCACCCCAACCCACCCCAAGAAGGGGAGGGAGACTGTCATGTCAGCGATATGGCATGTCACCCACTACAAACCGCATAGAGCCAACTCTTTCATTGAGCGACAAGAAAAAACTTCAGGAAAAAGCGGTACGAGAAGCATTGGCAGGGCGGCCATTGCTTGAACTGGCTGTGGAGTTGGGTGTGTCCACCACGACATTGCGACGTTGGATGTCGGAATCCGGGAATCGCACGAAAGCCAGTGATAAAGCACGAAAAGTGGCGGCCTCGCTTTCTAAGGAAAAGCGCACCGAAGCCAGCCAGCGAATGCGATTGTTGATCCACGCGCTGGAACAGAGTCCGGCGACTATCATCGTGACCGATGCAGAAGGGCATATTCTTTATGCCAACCCAAAATTCACGGAAACAACGGGTTACGTTCCTGAAGAAGTCTTGGGTAAAACGCCGAGCTTTCTGAAATCCGGTTATACCCCCACCGAGGAGTACGGCAAACTCTGGAAAACGATCCGTGCGGGACGCGAATGGCGGGGCGAGTTTCGAAACAAGCGCAAGGATGGTTCTCTTTATTGGGAACGTGCGTCCATTTCCCCCGTGTTCGATGCCAAGGGAAACATCGCCAATTTTATGGCGGTCAAAGAGAACATTACCGAGATCAAGGAAGCCGACATGGCGCGGCAACAGGCCGTTGATCGGTTTCGTGCCGTCGTGATGGCGATGGTGGAAGGGGTGTTATTGATGGAGGCCGAAGGTCGAATCATTCTTTGCAACGAAGCGGCCGAAACTTTGCTGGGCTGTGAGTTAGGATGCGTTTCCCTGGTGGGTAAGCGGTTATTAGATTTGAATTTGCGCTGGTTGTCGGAAGGGGCCGGTACTTTGTCGGTAGAGGAGCATCCGGCGCGACGCATTCTGGAGGTTCAGAAGGGAGGCGAAGCCCTGCGACGGGTGATCTACACCCTCCTGTTGCCCAGCGGAGGAGTAAGGCGGTTATCGTTGAATGCGGGGCTTGTCCCAGGAGAAAACTTGAGTAGGGCGACGGTAGTGGTTACACTGAACGACATAACGAAGGAGAATGATGAATGAGCCACTATACGCACCACGTTTTTTTCTGTACCAACCAACGCGAAAACGGTGAGGAGTGCTGTAATAATCACGGAGCTTCCGCGATGCGCGATTACTGTAAGGCTCGCGTTAAAGCCCTAGGCGAGCGGGTTTCTGGCAATGTACGAATTAACTCCGCCGGTTGTATGGGCCGCTGCGAACAGGGGCCCGCTCTGGTTATTTATCCGGAAGCGGTTTGGTATACCTATGCCAACAAAGCAGACATTGACGAAATTGTTGAATCGCATCTGGCAAAAAATCAGATCGTCGAGCGGCTCAAAATCTAAAATCTTAGGACACTTCTATAGAAGTGTCGTAACTACTCAGGTCGGCGTCAATCTCCCTCCCCTTCAAGGGGAGGGGTGGGGTGGGGATGGGGTTTTACACGGAATTCTTCCCCCCATCCCCCTCCCTGCCTCCCCCTTGAAGGGGGAGGAGAGCTGTGGTCCGACCGGACCTGAGTAGTTACGAAGTGCCCTAATCAAAGCCGTTCGGCGACCCAAGAATTGACGGCCGCCAATGCGGTTGAGAGATTCTCCGGTTTTGTGCCGCCTGCTTGTGCCATATCCGCTCTGCCCCCGCCTTTGCCGCCCACCTGTTGGGCCACGAAATTGACCAGTTCGCCGGCCTTGATCTTCGAAGTCAGGTCGGCCGTGACACCGGCGATCAGACTCACCTTGCCTTCATGAACGGCAGCCAGCACGATGACGGCAGATTTCAACTTGTCCTTCAACTTGTCCAGGGCCTCTCGTAACCCTGCGCCATCGGCCCCTTCTAGTTCGACAGCCAATACCCGGACCCCCTTTATATCGACGGACTGGGCAGCGAGAGCCTCCCCCTGCGAGGCGGCAAGTTTTGATTTGAGTCGTGCGATTTCCCGCTCAAGCGTCTGTTTTTTCTGGACGAATTCATTCGCCGCCTGATCGCGTGAGGTTTCTGTTCCCCGCAGATAGACCATGACGGCCGCACCGGTGACGGCTTCGAGGCGACGCACGCCCGCCGCGACGCCGCTTTGTGAAAGGATTTTGAACAGGCCGATATCGCCCGTTCTGCGAACATGCGTACCTCCACATAGCTCCAGGGAGGAGCCGATAGTAAGCACTCGCACGCGGTCGCCATACTTCTCGCCGAAGAGCATCGTGGCCCCTGTTTTCTGAGCGTCATCCAGGGTCATCACCCGGGCTTCTGTCGCGCTGTTGGTGAGGATTTCAGCATTGACGATGTCTTCCACACGGCGTATTTCTTCCGGAGTTATCGGTTGAGTGTGGACAAAATCGAAGCGCGTTTTGGCCGGATCGACCTGCGAGCCTTTTTGTTGAACATGGTCGCCCAGTACTTCGCGCAACGCTTTATGCATCAGATGCGTGACCGAATGGTGACGTTCCGTGGCACGTCGGAGAGGCAAGTCGACCTTCGCGTTGACGGTGTCGCCCACGCGTAACGTGCCGGTCTTGAGGATGCCGTGGTGTCCGAAGACGGTGGCCTGAATCTTGTGGGTATCCTCTACTGCAAAAAGACCCTGCGTCGACTGCAACAAACCGCTGTCGCCCACCTGTCCGCCGGATTCGGCATAGAACGGCGTGGTATTGAGTACGACCACGCCCAGATCGCCCTCATTCAATGCGTTGACGGGCGCACTGTCTCGATAGAGAGCTTGCACAATGCCCTTGCACTCTAGCGTGTCGTAACCACAGAAGGTGCTGGCCGGGCCATCGTAGTCGAGGGCGGTGGCCATTTTGAACCGACCTGCGGCACGCGCTTGTTCTTTTTGATGCGCCATGGCCGCATTGAAGGCGGCTACATCGACGCTCACCTGGCGTTCACGACAGATGTCAGCGGTGAGATCGAGCGGGAAGCCGTAGGTATCGTGTAGTTTGAAGGCGGTTTCGCCGTTGAAGACGGCAGAAGTGGTGACAAGATCGGCCTCCAGAATGGCCATACCGTGTTCGATGGTGGCGAAGAAACGTTCTTCTTCCTGACGCAGGACATCCATGATCCGTTTTTCATGGGCGAGGAGTTCAGGATAGGCACGGCCCATTTCCAGCACCAGATCCGGCACCATGCGATGGAAAAAGGCCGCACGTGCGCCCAGTTTCCAGCCGTGGCGAATGGCGCGACGGATGATGCGACGCAATACATAACCGCGTCCCTCGTTGCTGGGGATGATGCCATCGGCCAGCAGAAAAGAGCAGGCGCGGATGTGGTCAGCCAATACCTTGAGGGAAGGTTGAGAAAGATCGTCTTGCGCGGTTTGTAAGGTTTCGCGAGCAGCGGCGACAACGAGTTGCTGGAATAAATCAATGTCGTAGTTGTTATGAACCTGTTGCAAGACAGCGGCGATGCGTTCTAACCCCATACCGGTATCGACCGAAGGTTTGGGCAGCGGGTGCATCACACCGGCTTCATCCCGATTGAACTGCATGAACACGTTATTCCATATTTCGATGTAACGGTCGCCGTCTTCATTGGGTGAACCTGGGGGGCCACCGGGAATGTCCGGACCGTGGTCGTAGAAAATTTCAGTGCACGGGCCGCAAGGGCCTGTTTCGCCCATCATCCAGAAGTTATCCGACGCGTAACGTGCGCCCTTGTTGTCGCCAATGCGAATCACCCGTTCGGCGGGCACACCGATGGTTTGCGTCCATAAATCATACGCCTCGTCGTCATCGGCATAGACCGTGACCCAAAGTTTGTCTTTCGGTAATTGATAGACTTCTGTGAGCAATTCCCAGGCGTAATGAATGGCTTCTTTTTTGAAATAGTCGCCAAAGCTGAAATTTCCCAGCATTTCAAAGAAGGTGTGGTGACGGGCGGTATAACCGACGTTTTCCAGATCGTTGTGTTTACCTCCGGCCCGAACGCATTTTTGCGAGGACGTGGCGCGGGTATAGGGTCGTTTATCGAAGCCCAAAAAAACATCCTTGAACTGATTCATTCCCGCGTTGGTGAAGAGCAGGGTGGGGTCTTCATGGGGGATCAGCGAACTGGAGGCGACGACCTGATGCCCTTTAGAGGCGAAAAAATCGAGGAATTTCTGACGGATACTGTGGGAAGACCAGTTGGAAAATTCGGTAGGGTTCATGTGGAATTATTTGTTTTTGACTCAAGGCGGAAAAAATAGCAGAATCTCGTCAATTCCGCTCGGTTAATTGGACAACTTGCGAGGCGGAGAAGGCACGAGTAACCCTGTGCCGGAAAATAAAACTCGCTAAAGCGTCGGCTGCTCAAGTTCCCACAGCCGGTTATGCCGAATCCGTGTTGGGAACAAATCTAAGGAGCAGTTCATCATGTCACAACCCTATTTCTTTACTTCCGAATCGGTTTCAGAAGGCCATCCAGACAAGGTTTCCGACCAAATCTCCGATGCCATTCTCGATGCCATTCTAACGCAGGACAAAACGGCTCGCGTCGCGGCCGAAACCCTCTGCAACACGGGCCTCGTGGTACTGGCCGGAGAGATTACCACGACGGCCAACGTCGACTACATCCAGGTTGCACGCAATGTCCTGAAGCGCATCGGCTACGACAACACCGATTTTGGGATCGACTATCGGGGGTGTGCCGTGTTGGTGGCGTACGACAAACAAAGCCCGGACATTGCGCAGGGGGTGGATCGTGCGTCTGACGATTACCTCAATCAGGGCGCGGGGGATCAGGGGCTGATGTTTGGTTATGCCTGTACCGAAACCCCTGTTTTGATGCCGTTGCCGATATACCTTTCCCATCGTTTGGTCGAACGTCAGTCGATGCTGCGTCGGGACGGACGACTCCCCTGGTTGCGTCCCGATGCCAAATCTCAAGTGACGGTGCGCTATGTGGATGGCAAGCCGGATGCCATTGATACGGTCGTGCTTTCTACGCAACACGCTCCGGAAATGTCGGATGGTTTGAAGATGAAAGCCTCCGCCATTGAAGCCGTTATCGAAGAGATCATCAAGCCGGTGTTGCCCAAGGAACTTATCAAGGGCGAGATCAAGTATCTGGTGAACCCGACCGGTCGTTTTGTCGTCGGCGGCCCACAAGGCGATTGTGGTTTGACTGGACGAAAAATCATCGTCGACACCTACGGTGGAGCCGCCCCGCACGGCGGTGGGGCCTTTTCCGGCAAGGACCCCTCCAAGGTCGACCGTTCAGCCGCTTACGCGGGACGTTATGTGGCTAAAAATATCGTCGCTGCCGGATTGGCTGAAAAGTGCTTAGTTCAAATTTCCTACGCCATCGGTGTGGCACAGCCGACTTCTGTCTGGGTCACGACCCAAGGCACGGGCAAGATCAGCGACGAGAAAATCGCAGAACTGGTGAAGCGGCATTTTGATCTGCGCCCCAAAGGCATTGTTCAGATGCTGGATCTGTTGCGTCCGATCTACGAAAAAACCGCCGCCTACGGTCACTTCGGACGAGACGAGCCAGAATTCACCTGGGAAGCCCTCGATAAATCTCAAGCACTGCGGGCTGATGCCGGGTTGTAATCGTCCTATCTCAATATTGGCTCTATGCGGTTTGTAGTGGGTGACATGCCATATCGCTGACATGACAGTCTCCCTCCCCTTCAAGGGGAGGACATGACAGTCTCCCTCCCCTTCAAGGGGAGGGTTGGG
>JAUYFZ010000276.1 GCA_030689585.1 Rhodocyclaceae bacterium
CACTGTCCACGTCTACCAGCGTATAAGCGACATCGCCGCGTGATTTATTCATCATGTTGTGAATATTGAGCTTGGCATCCGCCATGGCCGTCGAAATTTGGCCGACCATGTTAGGGACGTTGGCATTGGAAATCGCCAGACGAAAACCAGATTCACGGGGCATGAGCACCGATGGAAAATTCACCGAATTGACGATGTTGCCATCCAACAAATAATCGCGTACTTGGTCGACGACCATCATGGCGCAGTTTTCCTCCGCTTCGCGTGTGGACGCACCCAGATGCGGCAACGCAATAACTTGCGGGTGGTGATTGACCAACGCACTGGGAAAATCGCACACATAGGCGGCCAGTTTTTTGGCATCCAAGGCGGCTAACACGGCCGATTCATCCACCACTCCGTTACGTGCAAAGTTGAGCAACACTGCACTCGGCTTCATCTGCCCGATGCTATCCGCGTTAATCATCTTGCGCGTGGCATCCACGAGAGGGACATGCAGGGTGACGAAATGGCAGCTCTTGAGCACTTCATTCAGGCTGTTGGCTTTTTTTACCTGCGAGGGCAGACTCCAAGCGGCTTCCACCGTGATTTCAGGATCGTACCCCACGACATTCATGCCCAGCTTAATGGCGGCATCGGCGATTAAGCAACCGATTTTGCCCAGCCCTACCACCCCTAACGTGTGACCGGTAATTTCATAACCCGCATAGGTTTTTTTGCCGCCCTCAACCTTCTTCTCCATCTCTGCATCCGAAGGATCAAGGCCGGATACAAACTTCATAGCTCCGCCAATATTTCGTGCAGCCATCAGCATCCCCGCCAATACCAGTTCCTTGACGGCATTGGCATTGGCCCCCGGCGCATTGAACACGGGAATGCCGCGTGCGCTCATGGCCTTGACGGGGATGTTGTTGGTACCAGAACCGGCACGACCAATCGCCAATACGGAGGTCGGAATTTCAACGCTATGCAAATCTGCCGAGCGCAACAAAATCGCATCGGGGTTCGCGACTTCCTTGGCGCAGGTAAAACCTTCCGGTGGGAAACGCTTCAAGCCGTTCTGAGAGACATTGTTGAGTATCTGAAGATTGAACATGGTGACTATCCCTTGCTGGCAGAAAATTCTTTCATGTATTCGACCAATGCCGCCACCCCTTCGATGGGCATGGCGTTGTAGATCGAAGCTCTCATACCGCCGACCGAACGATGGCCTTTTAGTTGGGTCATCCCCCGCGCCTTGGCTCCCTTCAGGAATTCCTCATCCAGAGCGGCATCCTTCAGGGTGAAGGGGACATTCATGCGCGAACGATCCGAAGGGGCGACCGGGTTGCGATAAAAATCTGTGGTGGCGAGATAGTGGTAGAGCAGGTTGGCTTTTGCGATGTTCTTCTGCTCCATCGCCGCCAAACCACCGTTTTTCTTAAGCCACTGGAACACCAGCCCGGCGATGTAAATACCGTAAGTCGGGGGCGTGTTGTACATGGATTCAGCATCCACGTGAGTTTTGTAGTTCAGCATGGCGGTCGTCGTCGGCGATGCCTTGCCCACTAAATCATCGCGGATGATGACGATGGTGAGCCCCGCCGGACCAATGTTCTTCTGCGCACCGGCATAGATCAACCCGTATTTCGACACGTCCAACGGACGCGAGAGGATGTTGGATGACATGTCGCACACCAGTGGCACATCACCAGTTGCGGGAATCCAGTTGAATTCCACACCACCGATGGTCTCGTTCGCTGTGTAATGAACATAGGCCGCCTCCGGAGTCAGTGTCCAATCGGCGAAGGCAGGCGCGTAGGTAAAGCTCTTGTCTTCGGCGCTGGCGGCCACGTTAACGTTGCAGAAGTTTTTGGCGGCTTTGATGGCCTTTTTGGCCCATTCGCCCGTATGCACATAGTCGGCCACGGGGCGACCGGCCAATAGGTTCATCGGAATCATTTCAAATTGAAGCGATGCTCCGCCTTGCAAGAACAATACCTTGTAGTTAGCGGGTATACCCAACAATTCGCGCAGGTCAGCTTCCGCCGCCGTGGCGATGCTGATGAACTCTTTACCACGATGACTCATTTCCATGACGGACTGGCCGGAACCGTGCCAGTCGAGCATCTCGTCAGCGGCTTGTTTCAGAACTTCTTCAGGCAGTGCAGCGGGACCCGCACTAAAGTTAAATACTCGTGACATTTAGGTTTCCTCTTCTTCGGTTTCGATAACTTTTTCAATGCCGGCCAGTTTAGTGCCGGCATCCAGATTGATCAACGTGACCCCTTGCGCCGAACGGCCCGTTTCACGGACCTGTTTTACTTTGGTGCGAATCATCACGCCGCCGGTGGAAATGAGCATGACTTCGTCACTGGGTTCTACCAGCACCGCCCCGACCACGCAGCCATTTCGGTCAGAAGTGGAAATGGCGATCATGCCCTTGGTGCCTCGACCATGTTTGGTGTAATCCGCAATGGGCGTGCGTTTACCAAATCCGTTTTCAGTGGCGGTCAACACATTCAACGTCTCATCGACCGCGACCAACATACAGATCACATGCTGTCCGGCCTCCAGCATCATGCCGCGCACACCGCGTGCGGCACGCCCCATGGAGCGCACATCCCCTTCTTCAAAGCGCACCGCTTTGCCTGAATCCGAGAAAAGCATCACATCACAACGGCCATCGGTAATGGCAACACCGATCAAGAAATCGCCCTCATCCAACCCCACCGCGATGATGCCCGCCTTGCGTGGATTGGAGAAATCAGACAACGGTGTCTTCTTGACCGTGCCCATCGCGGTCGCCATAAAGATGTAATGCTGGTCGTCAAATTCCTTGACGGGCAAGGCAGCGGTAATCTTTTCCCCTTCTTCCAGCGGGAATAAATTAACGATGGGTTTACCCCGTGAAATACGCGTGCCTTCGGGCACTTCGTAAACTTTAAGCCAGTAAACACGACCTCGGTTGGAAAAACACAGAATGTAATCGTGCGTGTTGGCAATGAACAACCGATCAACGAAATCGTCTTCCTTGATGGCGGCGGCCTGCTTTCCACGTCCACCGCGCTTTTGCGTGCGATAGTCGTCCAAACGCTGTCGCTTGATATATCCCCCGTGAGAGAGCGTAACGGCCATATCCTCACGGGCAATCAAATCTTCCAAATTGATGTCGGACGTTTGAAGCACAATCTCGGAACGACGCTTGTCGCCATATTGCGTCTTGATCGCGATGAGTTCGTTGCTGATGATGCTCGTGATGCGATCCGGTCGAGCCAGAATATCGAGCAGGTCGGCGATTTTTTCCATGACTTCGCGGTATTCGGCCACGATTTTGTCCTGCTCCAACCCGGTCAGTCGTTGCAGTTTCAGATCCAGAATCGCTTGCGCCTGAATGTCTGACAAGAAATAACCACGGCTGGACACCCCGAATTCCGATGCCAATCCATCGGGACGCGAAGCTTCTGCGGCCGCACGCACCAGCATTTCATCGACCATCGTGGATTGCCAAGGCCGCGCCATCAACTCCCGTTTGGCTTCCGCAGGGGTTAACGATGCCTTGATGAGCGCGATGACCTCATCCACATTGGAAAGAGCGACCGCCAATCCTTCAAGGATATGGCCTCGCTCACGCGCTTTGCGAAGCTCAAAAACCGTACGACGCGTGACCACTTCGCGGCGATGGGACAAGAAACAATCCAGCATCTGCTTCAAATTCAAAAGCTGCGGACGGCCATCGACCAAGGCCACCATGTTCATCCCAAAGGTATCTTGCAACTGGGTTTGCTTGTAAAGGTGGTTTAACACCACCTCTGGCATTTCGCCCCGCTTTATTTCGATCACCAGACGCATTCCGGATTTGTCCGACTCATCCTGAATATGGGCAATGCCTTCAATTTTCTTCTCGTTAACCAGCTCGGCGATTTTTTCCTGCAGCGTTTTTTTATTAACCTGATAGGGCAACTCGTCGACGATGATGGCCTGTCTTCCACTGCGCACCAACTCTTCGATATGAGTGCGCGCACGCATCACCACACGCCCCCGCCCCGTCAAATAACCTTCCCTGACACCCGAAACACCGTAACTCAACGCAGCCGTCGGAAAATCCGGCGCAGGGATGATCTTGATCAGCGATTCAATATCAATCGTCGGCTCGTCTAACACCGCCAGACAAGCATCAATGACCTCATTGATATTGTGCGGGGGAATATTAGTGGCCATGCCCACGGCAATCCCCGCGCTGCCATTGATGAGCAGGTTCGGGATTCGTGCGGGCATAATCAGCGGTTCCATCTCCGCCCCATCGTAGTTGGGGCCGAAATCGCAGGTCTCTTTGTCGATGTCGATCAATAACTCATGACCGATCCGGGACATGCGTATCTCTGTATAACGCATCGCAGCCGGGTTATCCCCGTCGACTGAACCAAAGTTACCTTGCCCATCCACCAGCATGTAACGAAGCGAGAAAGGCTGGGCCATCCGAACGATGGTGTCGTAGACCGCTGTATCTCCGTGAGGGTGATATTTACCGATGACATCACCGACGATACGAGCGGATTTTTTGTAAGGCTTGTTCCAGTCGTTGGACAGTTCGTGCATAGCGAACAACACCCGCCGATGCACAGGCTTTAAGCCATCCCGCGCATCCGGTAGCGCACGACCAACGATCACGCTCATGGCGTAATCTAGGTAGGAGTGGCGCATCTCCTCCTCAATGCTGATGGGGATCGTTTCTTTTGCGAAGGATGTTGTCATGTGTGATCAATGCTGATGAATGGGGTGACTGATGGGGCTCGAACCCACGACAACTGGAATCACAATCCAGGACTCTACCAACTGAGCTACAGCCACCACTTGAAACCGCCAAATACTTCAACTTACACCCGGCAATCAGCGGAGGATTATACGGCGAAATCTGTGATGGTTGACGAGGAAATAGAGGACAATCTGAACTTTTCGCTCCTATCTCGACTTTTCGTTCCTATGACCTCCTCCTCCTATCCTGAAATTTCTATCCCCGGCAGTCCCGTTGTTCCCAACATGGTCGACGGCACTCACTCCATCCAGTTTTCCTGTCATCAGGGTATTTCCTGCTGGAATGCTTGTTGCGCCAACATCGACATCTCGCTCACGCCTTACGATGTTCTTCGCTTGAAAACGCGGCTAAATGTCGCGTCGGCTGTCTTCCTCAAGGAATACACGGTTCCCTACGAGCTGGAAAAGGATGACATCGCCGGTGTCAAATTTCGGCCCGTCGACAACGGCACGGCCTGCCGCTTCATGCGTCCCGAAGGATGTAGCGTTTATGAAGATCGCCCGACGGCCTGCCGTTATTACCCCGTCGCGTTGCTCTCCATGCGAAAACAGGATGAGTATGTTGATCGCGATGCCTATGCCCTCGTCGAAGAACCTCACTGCCTTGGTCATAAAGAACCCCGGACATTGACCATTGATGCCTATCGCACGGAACAGGGCGTGTCCGAATACGACGAGCTGGCCCACGGTTGGCGGCAACTCATCCTCAAGAAAAAATCCTGTGGTCCGGCCATTGGAAAACCCTCACTCAAAAGCCGTCAGCTTTTCTTCATGGCCTGCTATGACGTGGATACCTTCCGCGCTTTCGTTTCTTCCGAAGGATTTGGAAAACTGTTCAAACTGACCGACGAAGAACGCGCCATGCTCATGGCCGAAGATGTCGAACTAATGCTCTTCGCCTTCCGTTTCCTCAAACAGGTGCTGTTTGGTGAACAAAGCATCGAACTCGACGAAGCCACCGCCAAGGAACGACTAGATGCCTGGCGCGAGCGTCAAGCCATAATCGAACGTGAAGCCGCACAAAAACTAATGAATGCGGAAGAAAGCATGATCGAAGCCACCGACGAATGCGCTGAAGGGAATGATTGAGATGGGCAAGGTGTTTTACACGTTAACCTGCTCTGAATGATCTCAACTGAGCTATTTCTAGGTCATAAATCATGTGTGTAATCGACCCATCCCTGATATGCCCAATCGCTTCGTCAATCACCTGGAGCGGCACCAAAAACCATTCCTGCGGCTTCACCGGATTGCCAAAGCGGTCATCGATGGTCAAATCGAGCTGTGCTGCACCGAACAAGCGGTGAAAGATGTTTTCTAATTTGATGCGATTCAGATTGTGGAGTTTGTAGGTGGCTACCACCTCCACGTCAGCCAACAGATAGGTGGCATCCTTTTCCGCACCCGCGATGCGGGTCTCCACTTTGCCGCCCGTTACGCCGATTTTGTGAATCAGCTCACGATGCTCGGCAATGAATGGATGGTTGGATAGGCTGCGCAGCACGTAGATTGTTCCGGTTTCAATGTCGTCGGGTTCAGGCATATCACCAAACTGCGCGCCAAACAACGGTCCCATATTTGTATCGGTCAGGCGGCGGCCTGTGTTGTCTTTGTAGAGTGCTTTTTGAAGTGATCGGAGTAACAAGTTGCTTTCTGTTCCATTGCTATAAATCACTCTTAAACGCGCATCGTCATGCCCCGCAATCTTGACCATTGCGCCGACTTCCGCCACATAGGAAAGCTGCCCACCGACGATGAAGTAATTTCCGCTGGCAATGCTGGTATCGCGTCCGAAACGCCGCGTGATACGAACGCCCGCTTTCATCTCCCGCTCCACCTGTTCAAACAGCGGTTGGAACTTGTCAAAATCCTTACATGGCGTGTGGTCAGCGATTTGTTCCGCCGGACGCTTTTCAACGCTGGAGCGCACATGGCGCAGCACGGTGATATCACTTTGATCGGCGGGTTCATTGCTAATACCCAATTCGGCCAGCAAAGCATCATCGTCCAGGTTGTCTAAATTAGTGGAAGCCGTTGTCGTACCCATTAACAAACCATGAATATCCAGCTCAGTTAATAATCTCTGCCCCTCCGGCAACTTGCGCAACCGGTCTAGGCGAACGGCATACAGGCGTTCAAAGATGTCCCTGCCAGCGCCATGCAGGGGAGCGCGCCCCTGCGTTTGACGGAAGTGCAAGATGTCCTCAATGCCCGCGATGATGCGTTCCTCTTGCGGAGTTCGACTGGCGGTCGTGAGCGGGGTGATGTTTATGCCCAGCGCATTCAGCAGCTCGTCATCGCTCATTTCAGCCATTGCTGGATTCTTCCTGCGCCTGTGCCGCCTTGGTCTGTGCGCGGTAACGCGCGAAAGCCGCTACGCCCTCAGCCTGCCGCACCTCCCATGCGTCAGTGGAGTTGATGTTTGGCAGGCGATTCCGTTCGGTTTTGAACTGCAAGGCGCGTTGCGCCAGATCTCGGGCTTCATCCTCGGGAATGCCCACCTTCTTGGCAGCAATGCTGGTCTGAACTTGGCGCAGCAATTTCTCATTCATCGCTTTTGCCAACACCGAATAGGCGGCTTCAAAGGGATTGATGCGGTCGATTAGGTCAATGTTCAAGTCGCGCACATTGATAAATTTGCGCACCCCATCCAGTAATGCCGTGCTGCCTTGTGTTGCATCTTCGGCATTGACCTCAGCTAACACCAATTTAGCCTGCTGGGTGATGTTCATGGCGGCGATGGCGTGTTGCCGAATAGCCTCTTGGTCGATATTGCTCAAATCGGGATAACGCTCGCGCACGATTTTCCCCATGCGCAACTGGGTCAGCTCTTCCGGCAGCGTATTTTCCTGATCGAACAGACCGCGTTCCAGCGCGGTTTTATCCTGTAAGAAACTGGTAACGACCTCGTTCAAATCCTCTTTGCAAATGCGCGTTGCCTCCGTGCTCTGCGGCGTTGCCAGTCCATTGATTTCGATGTGAATCTGACCGGTCTCCGTGTTCACTCCAACGTTGCGCCCACCCTCCTTATAACCGCCCTCGCCATAATCAAAGCCCTCAATCTGACCGTTATTCTTAGGCGTG
Organism: Rhodocyclaceae bacterium; assembly: GCA_030689585.1. GTDB lineage: Bacteria > Pseudomonadota > Gammaproteobacteria > Burkholderiales > Rhodocyclaceae > Nitricoxidivorans. The sequence goes on from JAUYFZ010000276.1 coordinate 7,879, forward strand.
AATTCATAGCGCGGAGCCAGCACCTGCTCCATCAGCAGACTGGCAGAAATTGCCTTGAGCATGTCATTCACCGCTTCGATTACAGCAGACTGCTCGGCGGCTGGTTCGGCAATCAGATTGGTGAAACGCGCTCGTTCCTTGCCCTCGGCATCACGGGTGGCGCGGCCAATGATCTGCACGATTTCAGTCAAGCTGCTGCGATAGCCGATGGTCAGTGCGTGTTCGCACCATATCCAGTCGAAGCCTTCTTTCGCCATGCCCAGTGCGATGATGATATCTATGTGGTTACGGTTGTTCTTCTGCGCCGAATCTTTTAGCGCGGTCAGAACGCGGGAACGTTGTGCCGGATCGCTGTCATCCACCAAGTCCGCCACTTTTAACGTGCGCCCATCACGAGATTGCACCAGATGGAAGCCGGTAGCCGTGTCAACGCCTTTCCATTCCCCCAAGCCGTGCATGATTTCCTCCACCTCGCGCTGCTTGTCTTTAAGGCTTTCGCGGGCATTCACATTGGGAATATGGACGATGGTTTTCAATGCCGGATTCAACACCTTGGCAACGGCATCCACATATGCCCCTGTATAGAAAAAATATCCTATGTCCAGCGACTTGAGCCACTGATAACCGTTCAACTGCTCGTAATAGGTGAAAGTAACTGTCTCGAATTTGGACTCATCGGTCGGAGATAGAACCGCTTCGCTATCACCACGAAAATAGGAACCGGTCATTGCCACCAGATGCACCTTGTCGCGGGTAATGAGTGCGCCCAACTGACTGCCTAGCACGTTGTTAGGGTTACTAGAGACGTGATGGAACTCGTCGATAGCGATCAGGCGGTTGTCGAATGCCGCGATGCCCAGTTCTTCCATCGCAAAGCGGAAGGTGGCATGGGTGCAAACCAGAATTTTGTCGGTGCTTGCAAGGAACTTGCGCACTGCGTCCACCTTTGACTTCGCCACGCGTGGCTCATCAACGCTAGGCGCATTGCACAGATTCCATTGCGGAGCGACCTGCCAATCCCAATAGAAACCGTACTGACTCAGAGGCTCATCGGCAAAGCTGCTGCCAATGGAACGCTCTGGCACCACGACAATCGCCTGCTGCAAGCCCTGGTTGTTGATCTTGTCCAGTGCAATGAACATCAGCGCGCGAGATTTGCCCGATGCTGGCGGCGATTTAATCAGCAAATATTGCTCGCCGCGCTTGGCATAGGCGCGCTCCTGCATAACGCGCATCCCCAGCACATTGGCACGGCTGGAAGCACCGGTGCGTGCCGTGGTGATGGAAACCGAGGGGACGGTGTAGGCGTTGGTGGGGTTGATCGAGTGGGTCATTCAGAATCATCCTCTATGAATGTGTCATCGCCTGCCAGTTCGCGCTCAATCTGCTCGATGCTGGGCAGGCTGGTTTGTAGCTCGGCAGGCAGAGATTCGAGCAATTTGTATTCGGCAACACCCATGGGCTGGCTCTTATCGCCCAAGGCGTATTCCGCCACGATCTTGTTTTTGCTCTTGCACAGCAACAGGCCAATGGTGGGGTTGTCGTGCTCGCTTTTGACCTGGCGATCCACGGCGGTCAGATAAAATCCAAGCTGACCCAAGTGCTCCGGTTTGAACTTGCCGCCCTTGAGTTCGATCACCACATAGCAACGCAGCTTGAGGTGATAGAACAGCAGGTCGATGAAAAACTCGTCGCCGCCCACGTCCAACAACACCTGCCGCCCGACGAATGCAAAGCCCGCGCCCAGCTCCAGCAGAAATTCGGTGACATGTTTCACCAAGGCGTGTTCGATCTCGCGCTCGCCCGCCTCACGACTCAGCCCAAGGAAGTCAAAACGGTATGGGTCTTTCAATGACTCGCGAGCTAGATCAGATTGCGGTTTTGGCAAGCTGACTTCAAAGTTGTTGACGGCCTTGCCTGTGCGCTCAAGCAGGCGAGTTTCGATATGGATGTTCAGCACATTGCGCGACCAGCCGTGGGCGATGGCGCTTTGGGCATAAGCCAGGCGCTGCTGCGGGTCTTTCAGCCGGGTGAGTAGCACAAGATTATGACCCCAAGGCAATTGTCCAACAGCCTGTTGGA
>JAUYFZ010000285.1 GCA_030689585.1 Rhodocyclaceae bacterium
CTGAAGTTCCAGTCGACGAAATCAAAATCCGATGCGCCCCCTAAAAAATCCCACCCGATGGTGCCACTCGAATCGACAAAATGCATTTCAAGATTGGGCGCACTCGCTATTTCATCCAGATCAAAACCGGGTTCTGGAAACCCCCCTAGCGCATCTAACGCACGGCCCTGAAGCAGTTCTGTCAACGCACGTTCCAATGCAATTTCAAAGCGAGGATGCGCCCCAAAACTCGCAAAACATCCTTGATCCTTTGGGTTCAACAACGTGACATTCATCACCGGATAGTCGCCCCCTAGAGAGGCATCCTTGACCAGAACCCCGAAACCGGCTTCACGCAAGGCACGCACGCCGGCTTCAACACGCGGATAACGGGCGATCACCGAGGCGGGCACATCCGGCAGACAAATCCCCTCGCGGAGGATGTAAAACTTGACGTATCGCTCAAAAATTTCAGACAAAGCCTGAGCGCGAGCTTCCGCCCTGGTGTTCCCCGCCGACATGCCGTTACTGACGTATAAATTGCCGATAATATTGACCGGAAACCAAACCGTCACGCCATCTTTTTGACGCACATAAGGCAAAGCACAGATACCGCGTTCCCCATCCCCTGAATTGAAATCCACCAGAGCGTCGGCATTTAAGGTGCCTTCTGGGTTATAGAAACGAACAAGCTCCGGCGTTAAAAGTTGTGTCGGCCATTCGCCGTTATCCGCGCCGTTATTAGCGCCGTTATTAGTCAACGCAAACCATCGTTCCTGCGGATAATGCACAACCCCTTGCCGAGGCCCCAAATAATAATGCGCCCAAAAGTATTGGCAGGCCAGCCGTTCAAAGAATTCACCCAGCGCACTGGCCAGAGCGGCCAGCCGGGAGGCTCCCTTGCCATTGGTAAATAACAAGGGACAATCCCGGTCGCGCACATGCACCGACCAGATGTCTGGCACGGGATTTAACCAAGAGCATTCTTCCACATGAAAGCCAAGCTCCGTCAGCCTGCCCTGCATGGCAGCGATGGAAGATTCGAGCGAGGCATCTTTTCCAAGGATAAAATGCATTCCATTACCCATAAGTCGAAATACCTAGTTGGTTGAATCATGGGGGTGCAGAAGGTATTTATAGAAGTGCCCTATAATGCCTCCAAGGACACGAGGAGAAACCCCATGGATCATGTCAGTAATCGCCGCCACTTTTGGCGGGCCGCTTTTCATTCGTCAGCCCGTTTGACCGATAAATCAGGCACGCTGCCTGCGGAGTTGATCGATATTTCGTTAAAGGGCGCGCTCGTGGAAGTGCCTCCTCAATGGCAGGGCGAAGCGGGTGACTCCTGTCAGCTCAAGCTTTCGTTGGCAGGGGATGCTTTCATTGCGATGAGAGCAGTCGTGACGCATATTGATGGGCGATACGTCGGGCTTCGGTGCGAAAGCATCGACCTCGACAGCATCACCCACTTGCGCCGACTGGTTGAGCTGAATTCAGGCGATACCGCCTTGCTCGACCGAGAACTGCACATGCTTATTACAGCCCCTTGACCAGTACTTTGGACCGTCGCTGAAAGTTGTAGAGTTCACGTTTGGCGGCGGGAAGTGAGGCCACTTCCGTTTCCACGAATCCGCGTTCGACGAACCAATGGGCGGCCCGGGTGGTGAGTGCGAAGAGTTGCTTGAACTTCATTTTACGTGCCTGTGTTTCGATGTGACGACGTAACTGGTCGCCATATCCCGCCCGTCGATATTCCGGGATGACGGCGAGGCAGGCGAGTTCTCCCGCTTTTTCTCCAGAATACGGATGCAATGCCGCACAGCCGATGATGATGCCGTCGTGTTCAAGCACGGAAAAATGGGCAATCTCCGCCTCAATACGTTCCCGATCTCGCTTCACCAAAGTGCCATCGGCTGCTAGTGGGGCAATCAAGGCCAGGATCGACGCGACATCAGCAATCGAGGCTTCGCGTAAGCGTGCCAGCGGTGTGCTGGTCATCACCGTGCCCACGCCTTCCCGCGTGAAGAATTCCATCAACATGGCCCCGTCCTGTTTGCGGTCAAGGAAGTGTACCCGCCCCACCCCGCTTCGACAGGCGCGCAGTGCGCCGGGGAGCACGCGCAGAATGTCAGGACACTGCTTGACCTTTTTCGACAACAAGCTCTCTCCCTCGTCCGCCGTCAATGCATCCAGCAGTTCTCCTTGTTTGTTCGTGATGCCGGGGGCATCGCACAGAAAAACCAGTTTGTCGGCACGGATGGCCACAGCGACGGCCTCGGCGACATCTTCCCAAGCAAGATTGAAGATTTCACCGGAAGGAGAAACGCCTATGGGCGTAATCAGGACGACGTTTTCTTGGGCGAGATCCGCGCAAATCTCTTCCGCGATCACATGACGTACGGCGCCGGTGTGCTGCAAATCAACGCCATCGACAATGCCTACCGGACGGGCGGTGATGAAGTTACCTCCCGTCACACGCAAAAAAGCACCGGCCATGGGCGTGTTGGGCAACCCTTGGGAGAGCAGGGCTTCGATTTCGATGCGCATCCGTCCCATCGTTCTTTTAACGCATTCGAGCGTGGCCGCATCTGTAATGCGCAGCCCATTATGAAAGCGGGGAGACAGCCCCCGCGCCGTCATTTCCTCGTCAATCTGCGGTCTCGCACCGTGAACTAACACCAGATGAATGCCCATGGCATCCAGCAGGGCGATGTCGTGAATTAACGCTTGAGCGTTGCCTTCCTGCAATACGCCGCCTCCAAAGGCGACGACAAACGTCTTGCCGCGAAAGGCATGGATATAAGGCGCGGCCTGTCGTACCCAGGCAACGAGTCGTTTGTCGGTTTCTGGTTCCATCATGACTTCTTCTGGTTGCTGGATTTTTTCAACTTTGTTGATTCATTCAACTTTGCGGGTTTGCCTGTGTTGCCGATTATGACTGCTTCCAGTCGTTCGCAGAGTGTCTTCAAAATCTTGATGCGACCGTAGTTTTTGTCGTTGGCTTCCACCAATGTCCAAGGGGCATTGCCGGTGCTGGTGCGATCGACCATATCGCAAATGGCTGTGTGGTATTCGGCCCACTTTTCGCGATTGCGCCAGTCTTCGTCGGTGATCTTGAAGCGTTTGAATTCGACTTTCTCGCGTTCCTTGAAGCGTTTGAGCTGTTCTTCCTTGCTGATCTGGAGCCAGAATTTGACGATGACGGCACCGGAGGCCGCCAGTTCATGCTCGAAATCGTTGATTTCGGTATAAGCCCGTAGCCAATCCGCCTCGGCACAGAAGCCTTCAACGCGTTCGACTAGGACGCGACCATACCAAGAACGGTCAAAAATCGCCACGCGTCCGATGCGGGGGATATGTCGCCAGAATCGCCACATATAGGGTTGCGCACGTTCTTCTTCTGTCGGTGCGGCGATGGGGATGATCTGATAATCGCGGGCATCCATGGCGGCGGTGATACGGCGTATCGCACCGCCTTTTCCAGCGGCATCGGAGCCTTCAAACACGCAGATCACGGAATGCTGTTTGAAGCGTGGGTCTCGCACCAGTTCGGACAGTTTCCCCTGCCATTTGGCGAGTTCGATCTCAAAATCCTTCTTGACGATCTTGTGCGAAAGGTTGAGTTCAGAGAGTACATCCCGTCCGTCGAGGTTAATCGGCACGGGGATCGCGACCGGTGTGGTCTGTTTGTTGGCACCGGCCAGACGCTGCCGGATGGCATCGAGCAATATCTTGCCCGTCGTGAGCGAGCGATAGCGGTCATCTTCGCCTTCCATGATGATCCACGGAGCCCAGGGCGTATTGGTCATGCGCAGGACATGGCCGACGGTTTCCTGCAATTTGTCGTAGGTTTTGAGGCGATCCCAGTTCCATTGGGTGACGCGCCAGGCGGTACGAGGGTCTTTCTCCAGAGCTTTGAGTCGTCGCCGTTGTCCTTCCCGGGTCAGGTGAAACCAGAATTTGAGCACAAGCGCCCCTTCGTTGACCAGCATCGCCTCAAAACGGTTGATCTGGTCGATACGTTGATCCACCGCCGCCTGAGTCATCGTGCCTTCGATGTGGTCGTGGATGGGGCTGGAATACCAAGAGCCTGCGAACATGCTGATACGACCCTTGGGCGGCAGGGCGCGCCAGTAACGCCACATCACGGGCCGCTGCTGTTCTTCGTCGGTGGGGGTTGAAAAGGCCAGCGTGGAAAGGAATCGTGGATCCATCCACTCGTAGAGAATGTTGATGGTTTCCCCTTTTCCCGCACCGTCCTGACCGGATACCAGCACCACCACGGGAATCTTGCCTTGTTCTCTTAACTCGTATTGCGCTTCGAGCAAGGCGGCCCGTAATTCCGGCACGGCTTGCTTATAGGTTTCCTTATCGATCTTGTGACCCAGTTCAGCGGATTCAAACATCGTCGTTCTCCTTTAGAAGTTATCCCACAAAGCGTTCATGGCGGCGAGGGCGGCCACGCCGGCCGTTTCCGTGCGCAGTACCCTTGGCCCCAAGGTCACTGACTGAAATCCGAGGCGGGCGGCGGCTTGATATTCGCCCTCTTCAAACCCCCCCTCCGGTCCGATCAACAAGGTGAGTGCAGAACTAGGGGGTTGCAATTCTGACAGAGGCTGTGATGCTTGGGGCGAAAGTATCAAGCGTGTTTCTTCTGGAAGTTGGCTCAAGCATTGTGTCAGAGACAGGACAGGGGCCACCTGCGGCACGCGATTACGCCCGCATTGCTCACAAGCCGCAGCGGCCACTCCCTGCCAGTGGAGCACGCGCCGTTCCATGCGTTCTCCAGAGAGCCGGACAATGCTTCGCTTTGAAGCGACGGGGAGAATTTTTGCGACCCCGAGTTCTGTGCATTTTTGAACAATCCAATCCATCTTATCGGCGGCCGGTAGGGCTTGAATAAGCGTCATCGACAGCCGTGATTCACGTTCGATTTCATCGAATGAAGTGAGTACCACCTGCACTTCGTTCTTGCGAAGTTGAGTAATGATCGCTGTCCATTCGCCACCACGACCATCGAACAGAATCAGTGAAGTTCCCTCAGAGCAGCGCAACACCTGGGCAACATGATGAGCGGCCACGGTCGGCAGAATCACGTGGGCTCCAGGAGCCAAGCTTTCTTGAGGGCAGTAGAGGCGTGTGCTCATGCGTGTATTATGCGCCTGACGTTCGGGAGTTATAATTTCAACTTCTTCTGGATCACATCCCATGACAACTTTTAGCGATTTCGACCCCCCTGTGTTTAATAATTTAACTAGTGCGATCCGCGCCCTTGCGATGGATGCTGTGCAAAAGGCCAATTCCGGTCATCCGGGTGCGCCCATGGGCATGGCAGAAATTGCCGAGGTGCTGTGGAACCACCATCTGCGCCACAATCCAACTAACCCACACTGGGCCAACCGCGACCGCTTCGTGCTTAGTAATGGGCATGGGTCGATGTTGATCTATGCCTTGCTGCACTTGACGGGCTACGATCTTTCCATCGACGATCTTAAAAATTTTCGTCAATTGCACAGTAAAACGCCAGGACACCCTGAATACGGGTACACGCCTGGCGTTGAAACGACTACCGGCCCGTTGGGGCAGGGCATTGCCAATGCGGTAGGCATGGCGATGGCCGAAAAGTTGCTGGCGGCAGAATTCAACAAACCCGACCATGAGATTGTTGACCACCGCACCTACGTCTTTTTAGGCGACGGTTGCCTGATGGAAGGCCTCTCGCACGAAGTCTGTGCGTTGGCGGGTACGTGGGGGTTGGGCAAACTCACCGCCTTCTGGGATGACAACGGCATTTCCATCGACGGTCATGTAGAAGGTTGGTTCACCGACGATACGCCCAAGCGGTTCGAGGCCTATGGTTGGCATGTGGTGTCCAACGTGAATGGCCATGATCCCGAAGCCCTTCATGCCGCCATTGAAACAGCCAAACTCATCACAGACAAACCCACCCTCATTTGTTGTAAAACGGTGATTGGTGCTGGTTCGCCTAACAAGGCGGGAACACACGACGTGCACGGTGCGCCGTTGGGTGACGCTGAAATAGCAGCAGCCCGTCCGCATATCGGCTGGCATTTTGGCCCCTTTGAAATTCCGCAAGAAGTGTATGAGGCATGGGATGCCAAGAAAAAAGGCGCGGAATGGGAGTCGAGTTGGAATCGTAAATTCGAACACTATGCCAAGGCGTATCCTGCGGAGGCCGCAGAATTCAAACGCCGCATTGCGCATGAATTACCAAACAACTGGGCAGATTTTGCCGCCAAAGCCATTGCAACGGCGAACGAGAAAGCCGAAACCGTGGCCACTCGAAAAGCTTCGCAAATCTCCATCAATGCACTAGCACCAGCCCTGCCTGAATTTTTGGGAGGTTCCGCCGATTTAACGGGGTCGAATCTCACCAACTGGGTGGGCTGCAAGCCCGTTTCCGGTCGGTCTACGGGCAATTACATTTCCTACGGGGTGCGCGAATTTGGTATGGCGCACATCATGAACGGCATGGCCTTGCATGGAGGATTACTGCCTTTCGGCGGCACGTTCCTGATGTTCTCCGAATATGCGCGTAACGCATTGCGCATGTCGGCCTTGATGAAGCAGCGCGTGATCTACGTCTTTACGCATGATTCCATTGGTCTGGGTGAAGATGGCCCCACGCATCAACCGGTTGAGCAAATTGCTAGTCTGCGGTTGATTCCCAACATGGATGTCTGGCGGCCCTGCGATACAGTGGAAACGATGGTGGCATGGACTTCTGCCGTTGAGAAGCGCACGGGGCCGACTTCATTGTGCTTATCGCGTCAGAACCTTCCATTTGTGCCGCGTGATGCGGACACACTCGCCAATATCAAGCGAGGCGGCTACATTCTGTCTGAAGCGCGTGGTGGGAAAGAGCAAGCCAAAGCTGTTTTGATGGCGACGGGTTCTGAGGTTGAACTGGCCTTAAAAGCGCAGGCGGCACTGGCACTGGAAAATATTCATGTCCGTGTGGTTTCCATGCCATGCACCAACATTTTTAATAATCAGGATTTAGCTTATAAACGTGGGGTCATGTTGCGTTCGAGGCAATCTATTCCCCGCATTGCGATTGAAGCCGGTGTTACCGATGGTTGGTGGCGATATGTGGGCGACGTGGGCACGGTGATTGGTATTGACCGGTTTGGCGAATCTGCGCCGGCGGGGGCATTGTTTAAGGAATTCGGCTTTACAGTGGAAGCGGTTGTGAAGGCCGTGGAGTCTTTTATTTAATCAATTTTGGAGATCAAGAACATGAGCATTAAAGTCGGTATTAACGGATTCGGTCGTATTGGTCGCATGGTGCTTCGTGCGGCGACACAAAATTTTTCCGATATTGAAATTGTCGGCATCAACGATCTGCTGGAGCCGGATTATCTGGCTTATATGTTGAAATACGATTCTGTGAATGGCCGCTTCAAGGGAACGGTTTCCGTTGAGGGAAATACGCTCGTCGTCAATGGCAAAAAGATTCGTCTGACGGCAGTCAAAGACCCATCGGAACTCAAATGGAATGACGTGGGAGCGGAGGTGGTCATTGAATCTACCGGATTGTTCTTAACCAAAGAAACCGCGCAAAAACATATCGATGCGGGGGCCAAAAAAGTGCTGTTGTCCGCACCTTCAAAAGACGACACGCCGATGTTTGTTTTCGGGGTTAATGACAAGCTCTATGCCGGTCAAAACATTATTTCCAACGCCTCTTGTACCACCAACTGTCTGGCCCCGATTGCTAAAGTATTGAACGACAACTGGGGTATCAAGCGGGGATTGATGACCACCGTTCATGCCACCACTGCCACACAAAAGACCGTAGACGGTCCTTCCAACAAAGATTGGCGCGGCGGACGCTGTATTTTGGAAAACATTATTCCATCTTCTACCGGTGCTGCCAAAGCCGTGGGCGTGGTGATGCCGGAACTGAAAGGTAAGTTGACCGGTATGTCATTCCGCGTGCCAACTTCAGATGTTTCTGTCGTCGACCTAACGGTTGAATTGAATAAGGAAGCCCCCTACAAGGATATTTGCTCTGCCATGAAAGCGGCATCCGAGGGCGCGATGAAGGGGGTATTGGGCTACACCGAAGACAAAGTAGTGGCGACCGATTTCCGTGGAGAAACCTGCACCTCGGTATTCGATGCCGATGCCGGTATCGCACTAGATAGCACCTTCGTTAAAATCGTTTCCTGGTATGACAACGAATGGGGTTATTCCAACAAGGTGCTGGAGATGATTCGCGTTATGGTGAAATAAAAATGAGGCTTTCCGACACAGAATCGGCACTTATTTGCCGCACCATTGCTGAATTTTTTGGTAGTGATGCGGGCGTAAGTTTGTTCGGTTCGCGTGTCGATGATACAAAACGTGGCGGAGATGTTGATTTGTATGTCAAACCCAACCAATGCGACGACATTTACCTACGACGCATTCATTGCCTAGCAAAATTAACAGCGCAGTTACCCTATCCAGTTGATCTGGTGATTGCCAATGAAACGTTGTCGCGTCCGATTGATCGGATTGCCGTTGCGACAGGGGTCGTGTTGTGATCTTAAATCTGCGTACCGCGTTAACGGGCATGGCGAATCGCCACCCCGCATCATGAAACATGCCCCATTGACCCCCATCCCCTCCCCAACCCTCCCCTTGAAGGGGAGGGAGAGATGCTCCTCCCCCTTCAAGGGAGAGATGCTCCTCCCCCTTCAAGGGAGAGATGCTCCTCCCCCTTCAAGGGAGAGATGCTCCTCCCCCTTCAAGGGAGAGATGCTCCTCCCCCTTCAAGGGA
>JAUYFZ010000287.1 GCA_030689585.1 Rhodocyclaceae bacterium
GTGAAGTGGTCAGCGGACACTCAAATTCAGCATCCAACAACGCGCCCGCAGTTCGTTGTACTTCCCACCAGGTTTTTGGAGGGTTTTCAGGATCCAGCCCTGCCTTGAGAAAGGCATCCTTGTTGTAAAACAACACCGGCAGGGAAAGCGCCAAGGGGAGTCCTTGCAAACTTCCGACCAGATTGTCCGTCGCATCGGCCATTTGAGGGAGGATACTGGCGGCATCAAATTTCTCTCCCCCCTTCTTCATCACTTCTTGAAGCGTGACGAAACGAGGTCGCGATCCGAAAAAAGCGAGGCTGTCCTCGGGGTCCAGCAAACCCAAGTGGGGAAGCTGACGTTTGTCCTTGACAGAAGCGGCCTCCTGCAAAACCACTTTCATCGCAGGACGTTTCTGTTCGCTATTAAATCGCAGAACCAAGGTGGACAAGGTGTCCAAAGCAACGCCCTCCATGGCGTGACGCAGGAGGATTTCCTGCCCCACGGCGGGCATCGATAGCCAGATTCCCATAAGGATCGAAAGAGATTTCAGAAACATTTCGCAAGTTTAGCCGTAGAATCCGACCTATGAATCGTTTTATGATTTTCTTTTTTCTGGCGTTGTCCGGTTGCGAACAACTGGACTTGGACGGGAAGGCGTTGGCTGCCAAAAGAGAGGCGGAGGGAAAGGCTATCGGCAGTGCTTGCCGACATGCAGGCCGTGCGCTGGAAGACTGTTATCTGATGAGCCCGAAAGCGTCCAAGGCGGCTGTGTTTGCCGGTTGGCGAGAATTCGATGCCTATATGCGGGAAAATAATATCGAGGTCGTTGTGCCGGCACCTCCCCCCCCACCGGAAGAGGAAGATGAAGAAAAACCTACCAAGAAAAAACACACCCAGTGAAATTTGAAGACTTAGGGCTTTTGCCCGAATTGTTACGCGCCGTCCAAGAGACGGGTTACACAGAACCCACCCCAATCCAAATACAGGCTATCCCCATTGTTTTGCAAGGGCGCGACCTGATGGGAGGGGCGCAGACGGGAACCGGCAAGACGGCAGGATTTGCGTTGCCGTTGCTTCAACGTTTGGCCCGTCATGCCAACACGTCCCCTTCGCCGGCCCGTCATCCTGTGCGCGCGCTAATCCTGACACCCACCCGCGAACTGGCCATGCAGGTGGAAGAAAGTGTCGTCACCTACAGCAAGTATCTACCGCTCCGTTCCGTCTGTATTTATGGGGGCGTGGATATGAGGGCGCAGGTTGCAGAATTGAAAGAAGGGCGTGAGATTGTGGTGGCCACGCCAGGTCGGTTGCTCGACCATGTTCAGCAGAAGACGGTGAATTTCAATGCGGTGGAAGTGTTGGTGTTAGATGAAGCCGACCGTATGCTCGACATGGGGTTTATCCCGGATATCAAGCGCATCCTCGCCCTGTTGCCCAAGGAACGTCAAAGCCTGTTGTTTTCGGCAACTTTTTCCGACGAGATCAAGAAACTCGCGGATGTGATGTTGAAAACCCCGCAACTCATCGAAGTGGCGCGACGCAATACCGTCTCGGAAACCATTACACACCGCGTTCATCCTGTGGGCAGTGATCGCAAACGATACCTGCTGTTGCGTATGCTGGAAGACCCGCAGATGACCCAGGTGCTCATTTTCGTCGGCACCAAATTCGGGACGAGCAAGCTGGCCCTCTGGCTTGAAAAGCAGGGCATCAACGCGACCGCCATTCATGGCGACAAAAGCCAGCAGCAGCGCACGGAAGCCTTGTCCGATTTCAAATCAGGCCGCGCCCGTGTGATGGTGGCCACCGATGTGGCGGCTCGTGGGTTGGATATTGACGACCTTCCGCATGTCATCAATTACGAACTGCCGCATGTGGCGGAGGATTACATTCATCGTATCGGTCGCACAGGACGCGCCGGTAAACGAGGCGATGCCACGTCGCTGGTCGCCCCCGAAGAGATCGACCGGTTAACCGATATTGAAAAACTCATCAAGTTCAAGCTGGAACAGGTCGTCGTGCCCGGTTTTGAACCCGGCTCGGCAAGCCCTTCTTCAGAACGGGAACCCCGAGGTACTCGGGGCCATTCGCACAAGGAACGTGAACGCGAACGTCCTCATGGCCCAAAAGTAGCGGTGCACCTGCCGTCTCCAGCGGCTCATTTGCCTCCAGATGGGTTCGATGCCAGCAAACCGTATGAACCCAAAATTTCAGGGGTCATCAATGAAGCCCCTATTCGTCGGCCACAGAAGATGGTGGCGGCCTTACTGGGAGGCTTTGGGAAAAAATGAAACTGGTACGTTATGGCCCACAGGGGCGTGAAAAACCGGGCCTGCTGGATGCAGCGGGACACATTCGTGATTTATCCGCGCTGTACGACACGATCGGCGGACAGGAATTATCGACAGCGGGACTCCAACGGCTGGCCGCGATTGATCCGGCCTCCTTGCCGCTCGTCAAGGACAACCCCCGGCTGGGCGTGCCGATTACCGGCATTTCCAAGATTGTGGGGATCGGCCTCAACTATCGTGACCATGCGAGTGAAACGGGGGCGGAAATCCCCAGTGAACCGGTCATCTTCATGAAATCCACCACCTCGATCAACGGCCCGTTCGACGATATTTTGCTGCCGCCCGATTCGCAACATACGGATTGGGAAGTGGAAATCGGACTAGTTATCGGAACGGAAGCGCGGCGGGTATCTGAAGCAACGGCACTCTCTCATCTGGCCGGTTATGTGACATTCCATGATGTATCGGAACGTCATTACCAGAAGGAACGTGGCGGCACGTGGGACAAAGGCAAGGGGTGCGATACGTTCGCCCCCATTGGCCCCTATCTTGTTACCACGGATGAAATTTCCGACCCTCAAAATTTATCGCTATGGTGTGAAGTGAATGGGGTGCGCCGACAGAACAGTTCAACCGCACAGATGATTTTTTCCTGTGCTTACGTGGTCAGTTATGTCTCCCAGTTTATGACACTGCTTCCGGGTGACATCATTTGTACGGGAACCCCCGCAGGAGTCGGCCTAGGCATGAACCCGCCGCAATACCTTCAGCCCGGTGATACCGTGCGTCTATGCGTCGAAGGATTGGGTGAGCAGTGTCAAAAGGTGCGGCGGGCGGTCGCTTGATAAAAACACCTTGACACACCCGACTGGCCGTGGCTAGACTAACTTTAGTCTAGTTAGCTAAGGAGATTGCGATGTCAACTCAACTATCCAAAACACCCCTTGTAGAAGAACCGATGGCGGTTTATTCCGTCACAAGTGCGCCATTATTGCCGCCGCCGTTTTTTAATATGCATGATGCCAAGAGCAGTTTGTCTCGATTGGTTGATCGTGCGGCGGCTGGGCAAGAGATCATCATCGCCAAAGCAGGCAAACCGGCGGCTCGTCTACTTCCGCTGGAGCCAACAAATGGCACGCTTATGGGCGTGTGCAACGGAGCCTCCCGCGTTCTGAAGGAACCCGATGCGTCATTAATCGGGGCATTTCAAAGGCGCAAACTCTCCGACGACTTGTTACAACCCAGTATTGAAGGTGATGACATTGATTTTGTGCGTGACCGTCATGCCGGACGGAATATTGCGTTGTGACTTGGCTGCTAGATACTTGCGTGCTGTCCGAATACATCAAAAAGACACCGGCGGCAACGGTGATTCAATGGCTTGATGAACAGAATGAAGATGAGCTTTATATCAGCGTTGTGAATCTTGGCGAGATAGAAAAAGGCATTTTCAATCTACGCGTAACGGATGCGATTCGCAGCAAGAAATTAACAACATGGTTTGAAACACTCAAGCAACGTTTTGCTGGACGCATTCTGCCGTTAGACGCTGCCACGCTGCATGATTGGGCGCAACTGACCGCCGGAGCAGAAATAGGTGGGCGGTGTTTGCCCATAATGGATGGGCTAATCATGGCAACAGCGCAGCATCATGATCTCACTGTGGTAACGCGTAACACCGGAGATTTTTGTTTTTACCCGCGAGTGTTTGATCCTTGGCGGGTGCGTTAGCGGGTTGGACAACTTCCAAGGATATATTTTGGCTCTATGCGGTTTGTAGTGGGTGACATGCCATATCGCTGACATGACAGTCTCCCTCCCCTTCAAGGGGAGGGCAGTACCAATCTCCCTCCCCTTCAAGGGGAGGGTTGGGGAGGGGATGGGGGATAGATTCCTTTTGCAAAGCAATCCAGATCGCCTCAACTACCGTATCGATATTTTGCAGCACGTCGTTGTTCCAAAATCTACCCTGA
>JAUYFZ010000031.1 GCA_030689585.1 Rhodocyclaceae bacterium
GCCCTGACCACGGATACCGCAGTGCCTAAGGGTCGCAGTCAGGAGGAGATGAACGCCTCCATCCCCATCACCTATGTGCCGGGCCGCAACACCATCTTCCTTTCCTATGCCATGGCTTGGGCCGAGGTGCTGGGCGCGGGCGATGTTTTTCTCGGGGTCAATGTCATGGATTACAGCGGCTACCCCGACTGTCGCCCGGAATTTCTCGAAGCCTTTGAGCGGATGGCCAATCTGGCCACCAGGACCGGGGTGGAAGGCGAAACCCGTTTCCGCGTCCATGCCCCGCTCCTCAAGCTGACCAAGAGGGAGATCATCGAAAAGGGGTTCGAGCTTGGGGTGGACTACGGCCTGACCCATAGCTGTTATGATCCGGACAAACAGGGGCGGGCCTGCGGCTCCTGCGATAGCTGCCTGTTGCGGCTCAAGGGGTTTGCCGAAGCCGGGCGGGTTGATCCGGTGGAGTATCAGTAATATGCACAATAAAGAGGGCAAAATGAAGAATGCATTGGGCGGGCTGTTCATGGTCGGCCTGCCTGGGACGGAGCTGGATGATTCCACCCGCAACCTCATTGATGCATACGGGATCAATAATTTCATCCTGTTCAAGAGAAACGCCGAGAATCCGGGACAGATTCGCACCCTCTGCCTCGGGCTTGCCGATGCCTGCCGCACTGCCGGGCTGGGTGTGCCGCTGATTTCCATTGATCAGGAAGGCGGCACCGTGGCCCGGCTCAAAGCCCCTCATTTCACCGAGTTTTCTGATGCCAGGGCGCTTGCGGAAAGCGAGCGGGCCGAGGAGCTGTTGACCGACTATGCCAAGACCTGCGCCAAGGAGTTGCTGGCGGTGGGTATCAACATGAATCTGGCCCCGGTGTTGGATGTGAGTCCTGCCGGGCTTGGGTTGTTCATGGAACGACGGGCTTTGGGCGGGACGCCGGAGCAGGTGGCCCGTTTGGGTGCGCTGGTGATTAAGACCATGCAGGAGAACGGCTTGGCTGCCTGTGCCAAGCATTTCCCCGGCCTGGGCGGCGCAACCCTGGACCCCCACAAGGTATTGCCAGTGGTGGACCGTTCGCTTGAGGAGCTGCGCGGGTGCGATCTGGTGCCGTTTGTTGCGGCGATCCGGGCGGGAGTCGCCGGGGTGATGACCTCTCACACCGTGTACCCCCAGCTTGATTCGGATCAGCCCGCCACCCTGTCGTCGCGCATTCTGGGCGGAGTGCTCCGTGAGGAGTTGGGCTATGATGGCATGGTGGTCACAGATGATTTGGAGATGGGGGCCATTGAAAATGAAGGCTCGGTGGCGGATGCCGCTCTTGTGGCTTTTAAAGCCGGGGCGGATATGCTGCTGATCTGCCATGAGCATTCTAAGATCATTGCGGCTTATGAGCTGCTGAGTAAGGCTGTGGGCGGGGAGATTTCCGAGGAGAGGGTGCGGAAGTCGCTTGCGCGGATTGGTGAGGTGCGGAGGCGGTTTGCTGGGGATTGAGGGTGGGGTTTTGGGTATATTTCTGAATATTCTGTTATGATTTTCTTATACATAATAGTCCGCTCTGTAGAATAAACTTGTTAGCCATTTTCGGGAAACATCGGAAGAGAGGGATACATGACAAGCAAGCCGAAGTTGGTTGAAGTCGAAAATGCCTTCCAGCCTGCGAGAGAAATCACAGATGCCGAGCGGTTTGCGGGCAGGAAAGACGCAGTGGAAAGGGCCTTTTATGCGTTGCTGTCTGTGCAATAGTCGGAAATCGGGGAATCGGTAAGACTTCGCTCGCACGACAGGTACTGAACATCGGAGCAGGAGACGGCTCTCTTCTTGATAAGCTCGCGATTGAACACGACCATTCTTTCTACTTCTTGCCGATCTACTTCGTATGCGGACATGAAGTGAAATCTACAGAGGATCTGCTGACCAAGCTATTGACTTCATCTGGTTGCCTTTCTGATTGGATTTACGATATCCCCAAGGCAAAGAAAATAGCGAGCACCTACTCTCCGAAGTTCGGGGTAAACGTCTTTGGAGTTTCTGCGGAATTAGGAGGGCAAAAAGTTGAGGAATCCACGCTCGAGCCAGTCGTCGCAGGGCACGGTGTAGACATTGCGTTTACAAATATTACGAACGTAATCGCAGAGGAAGGGCTTGCGAAAGACGGTATTCTCATTGTTGTTGATGAATTCGACCAAATTCGAGATCCGACAGGATTTGCGGCATTTCTAAAAGCTCTTGCGACCAATGCCCCCAACGTACGATTCTGTCTAGTCGGTGTAGCAAAAGACATACAAATGTTAATGAAGGAGCACGCTTCCGCAGATCGATTGTTTGCCGGTGCCATCATCCCGCTGCCATCCATGGATCCCGGTGAACTTAAAGAGATCGTATCTATCGCTGAACGGGAGATAGGTGGTTACATAACTTTTACGGAAGTCGCTAAAGAGCGTTTGGCCTTCTTGGCGCAAGGTCACCCGTATATGGTTCATCTGGTCGGAAAGTACGCATTGCGTGCGGCATTTCAGGGCGACAGGAATGTTATAGAGGTTGATGATATCGACTCAACGCTTCAAGCCATTGCGGAAAGACAAGCAGATCCGGTGTTGGAAGGCCGTTACCGAACTGCCGTTGCGTCCTCCGCGCAACGAGAAACGGTACTTCGTGCGTTGGCGGCAACCCAGGATGAACACGGAGAGATGTGGACGACAAATACGTACAAATTGGCCGTAGATGATGGAGTTGATAATCCGAGCCAATACGTGGGGCAGCTTGTTACTGAGCAGTATGGATCTGAGATCGAAAACCTTCGCGAAAGGTATTATCGATTTAAGGACTCCCTGTTTGCGGCGTATGTGCGTGCTCGTCCCCGGATGTACCCGATGGGAGGTTAGCATATCGCAATAAAAATGGTGATGGATTTATTTCCCTGGTTATCAAGCAATCTCGGCCGCCAGAGGAATATGCTTCATCCTTCTGTTCTTTTTCTTTGCTTGCCCAAAGAAAAAGAACGAAAAAGAAAAGGCACCCCGTCACTTGTCCCGCCGTTGGCGGGATACCCTGTGCTCCTCGATGCTGCCGGGGCTTTGCAAACTCGGCTTCGCCTCAAACAGTGCAAATCCCCTTTTCGGCAGCCTCTGCGGTGCTCGGCTGCGTGACAATGGGGAGATAGTCCCATAAAAAACCGGTCTGATCGTGGGCCGAATCCCACCTCTCCCGCCCCGGTTTTTTTCTTGCACCTCCCACGAAGAGAAGCTGTTTTTTCGCCCGGCATCGTGGTAGAATACAATCGAAAGCTCTCCAGTCGGCTGCCCCCTGCGGGCGGCAATTTAATCACTTGTGATGGAGGAAATGCATGGAACTACAAGTTGAAGGACGGAACCTGGAAATTCGT
>JAUYFZ010000032.1 GCA_030689585.1 Rhodocyclaceae bacterium
ATTTTTTCCATGATGTCGCGCCGTCCGCCAAAAGCCCCCAGCGGCATTCCTCCCCCGATGACTTTTCCAAACGTGGAAATGTCCGGCGTTATGCCAAAAAGCCCTTGCGCACTGGTTAACCCTACGCGAAACCCGGTCATCACCTCATCGAAAATGAGCAGAGCTCCGTGGTTTGTGCAGAGTTCGCGCATTGCTTTTAAGAATTCCGGTTTGGGTGCGATGAGGTTCATGTTGCCCGCCACCGGTTCGACGATGATGCAGGCGATTTTGTCACCCTGCTGCGTGAAGGCCTCGGTCAGTTTTTGCGTGTCGTTGTAGTCGAGCACAAGCGTGTGCTGGGCCAAATCGGCGGGAACACCGGCTGAAGAAGGATGGCCAAAGGTCAACATCCCTGAACCTGCCTTGACCAGCAGACTGTCTGCGTGGCCGTGGTAACAACCTTCAAACTTGACGATCATGTCGCGCCCGGTGTATCCGCGAGCCAACCGGATGGCACTCATCGTGGCTTCGGTGCCGGAGGAGACGAGACGCACCTGGTCCAGGCTCGGCACCAGCCGCACCAAAAGATCGGCCAATTCGATTTCCGCTTCTGTGGGCGCACCAAATGAGAGTCCTTTCGCCGCAGCCGCCTGAACCGCGCTCACGACATCGGCATCGGCATGTCCCAAAATCAACGGCCCCCAGGAACCTACGTAGTCGATATAACGTTGCCCGTCTGCATCCCAAACATACGGGCCTGCGCCCTGCGTTAAAAATCGGGGACAGCCTCCGACAGAACGAAACGCACGAACAGGGGAATTCACCCCTCCCGGGATATGTTGCTGGGCGCGAGCAAAAAGTTCTTCATTGCGGGTCATGGGTGACATCCTCCTTCAAATAATTGTTGAAATTTTTCTGCCCGTATCGGGACATCCTCCATCGCACTGAATAATCCCGTCGAGACGGCTAAAACATCCACGCCGGTATGAATGACCTCGGGGGCGTTTTCCAGTGTGATGCCTCCAATGGCCACGATCGGAACGTTGAAACACTGCCGCGCTTGCCGCAAGGTTGCCAGTGAAACCCGGCAAGCATCGGGTTTAGTCGGGGAAGCAAAAACACTTCCGAAAGCCACGTAATCCGCCCCCGCCTCTACCGCCGTTTTGGCACGATTCAGGTCGTTGTAGCAAGAAACACCGAGAATGCGATTCGGCCCCAGCAGAGCGCGGGCTTGAGGTAACTCCGTGTAATACGGATCATCTCGACCGATATGTACTCCATCTGCACCCATTTCGACAGCGAGGATAACGCTGTCATTGATGATAAGTTTCGCTCCGTAGTTATGACAACGACGCAGTAATTCAGTCGCTTGGACTTGTTTTAACAAAGGAGCATTCGCCAATTTGTTCCGGTATTGCATGAGTCGAACACCACCTGCCAAGGCCGCTTCAGCCTGCAAAATGAGCTGCACTAGTGAATGCTCACTAGGTGTGATGGCATAAAGACCTCGTAACCTCACGGAATCAGTGGGCATCGGATTCTTCATCGGGATATTCTTCCCTGGCCCAGAAAAACCGATCCGGAATATGTTGCCCCATGCCGGGACGAAACCCGGCGGAAAGTGCTCTCCATGTGTAATCCTGCGCTTCCTTAACCGCTTCTTCCACCGACAAGCCATTGGCCAACGCGGCGGCAATGGCCGACGCTAACGTACATCCCGAGCCATGATACTGGTGGGGCAACCGATCCCATCGGTCGGCACGGAGGACGCCATGAGAACCGTAAAGGGTATTCACCACCTGGGGGGTGTGCTCATGGGTACCCGTGAGCAGGGCATATTCGCAACCGGACACAATCAGACGACGGGCGCATTCCGGCAAATCCGGCGTGTCGTGTTCGTCGATCAGAACGAGGCGGCGCGCCTCCAGACTATTGGGGGTGATGATGGTCGTTTGTGGGAGCAGCAAAGCCATCATGACGGCAATCGTCTGTTCGTCGGCAAACTGATCGCCCCGTCCAGAAGCCAGGATGGGATCGAACACAACGGGGATATCAGGATAGTCGCTAATGATTTCAGCGATGACCGCGACCGCTTCCACGCTGCCCAACATCCCCAGTTTGAAGGCCGCCACAGGCATGTCTTCCAGCACGGCACGCGCCTGATCGGCAATCCAGTCGGCATGGATGAGCAGGATGTTTTCGACCCCCAGCGTATCTTGCACCGTCAATGCCGTGACCACGGACAGCGGATGACATCCACAGGCGGTCAGTGTCAGGATGTCAGCCTGAATGCCGGCTCCCCCCGTCGGATCCGACGCAGCAAAGGTCAGGACAATCGGGGGAGAGGAATTAGCGTGACACACACTCATTCGGAGCACCCCGTATCAAACGAGCGCAGCGAGCCGTTTAGAATCCCCCGAGAGGGGGGCGAAGGGGGGCGGGCGATTAAATTGCTTTTAGCGTATTTCATAGAACGAGAATGGGCATGGGCGACCATGCGAGTTGGAAGTCATGAGGCGGAGTTTAGCAGTTACAATGGCGGGCAACCGACCCCGATAATAACCATGAACCTCGTCAATCACTTTCTGATCGCCATGCCTTCCATGGTGGATCCGAATTTCTCCAAAACGCTCACCTACATTTGCGAACACAACGCCAATGGCGCATTAGGCATTATCGTCAATCGTCCTATCGATATGGATATGGCCAATCTGTTTGAACGAGTGGCGATCCAACTGAAAGAAGAAAACGACAACGGCTTGATCGCGTCTCCGTTTGCAGGAATGCCCATTTACTTTGGTGGCCCTGTTCAGATCAATCGTGGGTTTGTGCTGCATCGACCTGCCGGTGTGTGGCAAGCAACCCTTAAAGTCACCCCTGAAATTGCACTGACCAGTTCGCGCGATATCCTTCTTTCGATGGGGGAATCCGGCGAACCCGCCAACGCCATCATCACATTAGGCCATGCGGGCTGGGCTGCGGGGCAGCTCGAATGGGAGTTGGGCCAAAACACTTGGCTAACGGTCAATGCAGACCCGAAAATCATTTTCGATCTCCCCCCCGAAGAACGCTTCCAGGCGGCGATACGACTGTTGGGCTTCGATCTAGCCCATCTGTCCTCGGTGGCCGGCCATGCCTAACGAGCAGAAAGTCCCGCTCGTTTCCCTCACCCCCAACCCCTCTCCCGCAAGCGGGCGAGGGGAGCTTCGAGAGTCGCTACGCGACTTCCACGCTAACGGGCATGGCGAATCGCCACCCCGCATCATGAAACATGCCCCATTTACCCCCATCCCCACCCCACCCCTCCCATTGAAGGGGAGGGAGAGATGCTCATCCCCCTTCAAGGGGGAGGCTGGGAGGGG
>JAUYFZ010000297.1 GCA_030689585.1 Rhodocyclaceae bacterium
TCTCAACTAAAAGAGTTTGTCCCTGAAGCACGCATTCTGATTACCGTTGCCGCCATTAAGGATGTCGTCGAGCTATTGCATGAACAAGGTTTCGATGATTGGATTGCGGCGGGTCCTTTATTGGAAAAATTGCGACTACCCGAGGCAAACCCCCTTCCATTCGCCATTGAAACCTGCATCCTCTGCCACACTGGATTTCTGCATCCAGAGCGTGCATTTCTGCGTAGTATTGATCTCATCATCACCGAACGATGCTCGCTCAAATGCCACGATTGTGCGAATCTGATGCAGTACTACACTCATCCGCAAAACGTCGACTTCAATTTACTAACGCGCTCCATTGACCAACTTTGCGCTTCGCTTGATGAGATGATGGAAATGCGGATCATCGGCGGCGACGCGCTAATGAACAAGGAATGGCATCGCGTTGTCGCACACGCGCTAGAAAAACAAAACATCCTCCGCGTCATTGTTTACACAAACGGAGCAATCGTGCCTAGCGCAAAACAAGCTCCGCTGCTACAACACCCCAAAGTGCTGATGCTAATCACGGACTATGGTGATATTTCATGCAATATGAATCACTTAAAAACGTATCTTACTGACCATCGCATTGCACATCAAATCCTTCACGTCGACAACTGGTTAGATTGTGCCAGCCTTAACAAACACCACCGCACACCCGAAGCACATCAACAAATTTATAAAGATTGTTGCGCTAAAAACATGCTGAGCTTATCCGACGGAAAACTGTTTCGTTGTCCCTTCGCGGCCAACGCACATCGGCTACAAGCCGCACCGGATATTCCGACTGATTATGTAGATATTTTCAGCGATGATGCACGTCATAAAATCATGAATTATGTCCTCAGTAATGTTCCACTGAGTACCTGCGATTTTTGCAATGGCCGACCGCTTTCAGGCCAAGAAGTTCCCCCCGCTGTCCAGATCAACACGCCTCGTTCTTACACTGCTTACTCAATATGACCTCTCACCTCAATACGGCTGAAGCCTCCAAACGTTCTCAACTTCAACGCGAAAAACCATTCGTCCACGCCAAGATCACCCAGTACGCAGACAAGATTAAACGCGGTGAAAGTATTGCCATTCTCCAATTCCAATACGACTACACCTGCAATTTTAAGTGCACCCACTGCTCTGCTGACAATTTTATGTTGAAAACTGCTAAAGAAAAAAAAGCCGATACCCGCCGCTATTTCACGTTAGCCGATGTGCGAAATTTGTTTCAACAAGCCGATGAAATGGGATTAGCCAATACCACCATCACCGGCGGAGAGCCATTGGTTTATCCCGATCTCGATCAAGTCGTCGAAGCCATTGACCCTTCCAAGTTTTATATCGCGATGGATACCAATGGCTGGCATCTGGATAACAAACGTGCCCGACATTTGAAAAACATCGGGGTCGACAAAATCCAACCCAGTTTAGATAGCATCATTCCCGAAGAACACGATGCCTTCCGGCAAAAAAAAGGAGCACATGCCCGCGTAATGCGTGCCATTGATGCCGGATTAGACGCAGGATTAAATGTCATGCTCCAAACGGTCGTTTGGAAGGAGCGACTTTATTCGCAAGAATTCATTGATTATTTAGAATTTGCAAAATCCAAAAGCATTGGAACCTATGTTTCTTTAGCCAAACCCGTCGGCTGCTGGGAACACAAATTCGACCACCTGTGCGGCGATGAGGATATTCGTTTTCTGGAAGAACTCGAAAAGCGTTACAACGTCTTCACCCACTTAACTCCCGGCTACGGCATTGATGTTGGCTGCATCGCCGTCAAACGCATGATATCTGTCACCAAGTATGGCGACATTATGCCCTGCCCTTATACCTTCACTTCACTGGGAAATGTCTTTGAACAACCCCTCAAAGACATCATCAACGCAGGATTAAAAATTTCTCATTTCTCGTTCGATCACAAACAAACCTGCATCGTTGGAAACAAGGACGACCCCTTCATCGGAAAATACATGGCCAAAATGTATGGGAAACGAGCGCATCCCGTGCCCTATCGCGAAGTATTCAATCCCGAAGATATTGCTCCATGATCCCCGCAGAAGATTGCGAGGACATCCTTGCCAGAACAGCCCCCTTGTGGGAGGAACTGCGTGGGAAACGACTCTTCATCACCGGCGGTACAGGGTTTTTCGGCCAGTGGTTGCTAGGCAGTTTTCTGCACATCAACGACCGGTTAAACCTCGACGCACAGGTGTGGATACTCTCGCGCAGAGAGCACCCCACAACCCACACCCACCCCGCTTTAACCTTTGTTCACGGCGATGTGCGCAATTTCACTTTTCCAGAAGCTTCGTTCTCCCACATCATCCATGCCGCCACCACCTCGGCGGCGGAAACCTTTCACGGCGAACCCCCCTTGTCGAAAATTGATACGGTGGTGGAAGGCACGAGGCGCGTCCTCGACTTCGCCGCACACTGTAGAGCAACCAAATTTCTGCTCACCAGTTCCGGAAACGCCTATGGGCAAATGCCAGCACACGCTCAAACCTTTCATGAAGACGATCAATGCAGCCCTGATCTCACCACGCCTATCGCTTCCGCCCTCGGAGAATCAAAACGCATCGCCGAACTCCTCACGCGTATTTATGCCAACACACACGGTTTTGAAGCCAAGATAGGCCGCTGTTTTACCTTCATCGGCCCTCATCTGCCGCTTGATATTCACTATGCCATCGGCAATTTCATTCGCGATGCGCTAGATGGTCGTCCTATCGTCGTAGAAGGTGACGGAACGCCGCTACGTTCCTGGATGTATATGACCGACTTGACAGTCTGGCTATGGACACTGCTTTTTCGAGGTGTGCCAAATCGTCTCTACAACGTCGGTTCCGACGAAGCCGTTTCTGTAGGGGATGCGGCACAACGGGTAGCAAGTTTGACAAATACCTCCGTGATATTCAAAAACGTGATTGAAACAAGGCTAACCGCCAGCCCCAATATCTATGTGCCAGATACCCGCCGCATCACCCGCGAACTGTGCGTGACAAGAACAGTCGATCTGAATGAGGCCATCCATAAAACCGTGAAGTTTTACAAGTCATTATCTGTCGCGTCCCGCATGATTGAATTTGGTGAATGACCAGTATGTCTTTTTATACAGCACTATCAATAGGTTGTTGGCGTTTTTATGAAAAATCACACGGATTCAGGGTTATGAAACTGAAAACATCTCTATTTGTTGTTTCTTTTGTAATAGTAAACATATCTGGATGCGCTATGAAGTTTGCGCCTCCAACAGAAATGCTACGTGAGAAACCTGAAATTTCATTAGTGCAACAAGCAATTACTCAAGCGCAGCCTTCTCGACGTTCTGCTATCAAGATGGCAATGCGTTCAGGAAGAGCTGTTGCTGTTAAATCAATGAACTCTGATGGTGAAATATTACTAAAACTTCCTTCTGCTGAATTTAAGCAAGAACTAGATGCTGCTTATATTCATCCATTCAAGTTCCAGCAAACTCCTGCAGGCAGTCAGCATTACTACAATTTCACACCGATTAGCAATCTACTCATTCAACCCAAGAATCTTTCGCGCATCGGCTTCGCTCATACCACTGGCAATGAGTCTGGATAATGCGGCTTGCATACCTTGTTCAATGCCTCGCTTCATGCCTTGTTCTTCCGCCAGCTCCAATGAGCCGCGTTGCAGGATGATGAAATCATGGCGCTTAAATTGAATCTCCAGCTCTTCCGGTGTCATCGTCGCTTCGTTGATTTGTTTGAAAGCCTCTTGAATGCAGGGATCGCTTCCTAACGATTCGGGGATGTAATTCAATCCACCCGCATTCTTGAGAAAAAATATCCATTTATCATGAATGCCTTGTAATTCTTCCAATTCCTTTTTGAATTTCGGAAGCTCCACAAAGATCAACTCAACATCATCGGTGTATTCAATAAATCGGTCTCGCTCCATCAGTCTGAAGCGACTGATGTACTCCTTATCCCCTTCAAACAAAGTGAAGTCAGTAAACGTCAGGGCAATCACAGGGTTAAGCAGTGTGTAATTTTCACCTCTCTTCAATTGTGTGGAGTATTGTTTGGCGGCATTGTGCAAAATGCGCTTCTCAAATCCAGGCACGTTCAAAACCTGCATTTCGACAATGACGTGCTTGCCATTGGCTAATATCGCCTTGACATCCACATAGGTGTCCTTCATGCCCTGAAGCAGGGGGATTTGATAAGGATCAACAATGGTGAGGTCTGCAATAGCCTGATCACCTTGATAGTCCAAAACGGCATTCAGAAAGGCGATCAGAATTGGTTTGGAACTGGCTGAACCAAATACCCGCTTAAAAGCGTAGTCTGTTTTGACATCTAGAAATTGCATGGCTTACTCCAGAAAACAAGGACAGATTCATCGCTATCGAATTCGGCGAATTTACGCGGAAATTTCGATTTTAGTGCTGTGGTCATCGGGCAGTCTTTCTTGCATCAAACAGATATTCACCACCTGCGGTATGCCCCGCCGACATGACGGCTCCATATTGCGGTTCTTGTGGATATTCTTTCATGACCTTTCCATACTTCACGTTTGCGGACATTATATGCAAGAACGGGGGGGGGGTGAAATTTACTTATATATGGATAGATAATCGCAATAGTCAGTCGTTGCACATCACGCATACGCGGTGGATGGAAACCAATCTGGAGCGAGAATCTCGTCAACAGACCAAGGACATTCTTCAGGAAAATCGAGGATATCAATGCCGGTTTCAGAGGTGGCTTGCGTCACCGCATCCGCCCATACATCAATCCACCAAGCTGGATCAAGCAAGTCTGTTTTCAAGCTAGGTGTTTTGTTGAGTCGAATGTGAACACGTTTGCGCTGTTCTTTAACCGTACGCGCCCAACTATTTCCTTGCCGATCCTGCTGATACTGCCATTTGAGTAGATGCGCCAAGAGAACAGCCATGCGATGCTCTAGTTCGCGCTGTTCGCTTTTACCCACGTCTTCAATCTCCTCGGCGATATTTTCAATATCCAGCAAGTCGAACCGGCCTGCACGAATCAGTTGGGCCTGCTCATTGGCCCATGCGACCACGTCCATTTCATATTTTGTCGTCATTTTCTTTTCGCCTCCCATGTGCGCATCCTCCCCTTACTCGCATGATCAATCCGTTACGTCGATCTGTGCCGGATCAAGCAGCAGTGTGGCGTAATCCAGATAAATTTTCTTGCTGATAAAAAGTTCGTGTATATCCGGATCAACATGCCCCGCTTTCGCCATATCGGCCAGAATGTTGAGGGCCTGTGAAAGTTTCATGGCACGCCGATAAGGGCGATCCCTGGCGGTCAGGGCTTCAAAGATGTCGGCAATGGCGATAATGCGGGCTTGCACTGACATTTTATCCCCCGTTAGTCCTCTGGGATACCCTTTACCATCCATGCGTTCGTGATGCCCACCGGCAAATTCGGGGACGTTGCGCAAATGTTTGGGCCACGGCAATTGTTCCAGCATTTTGAGCGACATGACGACGTGATTGTTGATCGTTTCCCGTTCCGCCTGCGTTAACGTGCCTGCACGAATGGTCAGATTAAGAATCTCGTCAGGGGTTAGGCCATCGTTTTCGTTGCCACGGGAATCTATCCAGCGATAGCGGGAGGCGATGTCGCGCACACGCTGAATATCTTCGTCAGATAACGGAGCGGTATTACAACGAGTCAGGAAAGCATGATCGTCTTCCAGTGCCTGTTGATCACATTGGGTGGGGGCGTCACTGACTTCGCCTTTCAAGCGACGGATTTCCATATCGCGACGGAGTATTTCAAACCGCGCATCAATCAATTGGATACGATCGAAAATGGTCTCCAGTTTGGTTGCTTTATCAACCACATGCACGGGCGTGGTGACCTTGCCGCAATCGTGCAACATGGCGGCAATTCGCAGTTCGTAAGCATCGGCTTCGCTCATCCTGAAATTGGCAAATGGCCCCTCTGTGGCAGTGGCGACCGCATCGGCGATCATCTTCGTCAGCATGGGAACCCGATGGCAATGATTGCCGGTATAGGGAGATTTTTCGTCGATAGCGAGGTTGATGAGATCAATAAAAGACTCAAACAGTTTTTCCAGTTGCATGAGTAACAACCGATTGTTCAAAGCAATGGCGGCCTGAGAAGCCAAGGATTCCGCCAGTCGCTGGTCCGCTTCCGAAAAATAAATCACCTCTCCTGTGTCCTGATCGATGGCATTGATGAGTTGCAGGACACCAATCACCTCATCTTCATGATTTTTCATCGGCACCGTCAAGAAAGAACAGGAGCGATAACCGGTGCGCTGATCAAATGCCTTGGTCCCTGAAAAATCAAATTCGGTGGCCGTATAGGCATTCGGGATGTTGACCGTCTTGCCCAGAGCCGCTGCATAGGTGGCCACTAGGGAGAGGTTCGTGCGGCCCTGTTCATCGGTTAGCGGTAAATTGGGGAAGTGAATGGGCACACCAGAAGTGCCCCCCATCGCCAGCCCTAGGGAATCTGTGCTGACGATCTCGAACGTTAAAGCCTCTTTGTTTTCAGTCAGGCGATACAACGTTCCACCATCGGCATGGGTGATCGTCTTTGCGGCAATCAGGATATTTTCGAGCAACCGGTTGATGTCCTGCTCACAGGACAAGGAAGCTCCGATGTCATTCAATTGATCGAACCGATGAATAATATCGTCATAAAAACGACGGCCCGTCCTCCGATCTTGCAGGGCCGCTTCTGTCTGTTCAAAGGGTTGCTCGATGTTGTTCGACATGACGATTCTCCTACAGGGTAAATTCTTGACCATCGTTTAACATCTGAATACGACGCGCAGGGAGTCGGCTCTGAACTTCTCGCAATATCTGCGCCGTTTGACCGGGTTTGGTATGCGTAATGTAAATGTCTGGTGTTCCCCGTAAGCGTTCAAGTCCCTCGGCCAATAATCCAGGGCACAAATGACCCGATAGGTCTGCAAGCGCACGATCACATTCTGGAAATGAAGTTTCAATCAAGAGCGTTCGCAAATTCTCAATTTTATTGAGTGCGGTCCATAGTTCTGGACAGGAACCGCCCGTATCGCCCGAAACAACCAGACTCGCTTGCCCTGAATCCAATTGATACGCCACCGCAGGAATCGTATGACAAACAGGCACTGCGGTGAGTCTACACCCCCGGAGCATCACACTTTCTCCTCCAACGAGCGGTTCAAATCGCATCCAGGGCCTCTGAAGAGAAGGAATTCGCGTGAAATCCGGCCAGATGGTTCCATTGAAGATGTGCGCCTTTAACGCCGTCAATGTTGCTTCCAGCCCATGCACCGTCACTGGACTATTTCGCGTGTCGCCGACCGCATCCACCATCAGGGGCAGGCAAGCGATATGGTCGAGGTGTGCGTGGGTCAGAAACACATGATCGATGCGCGTTAACTCTTCTAGGGAAAGGGAGGTGACGCCTGTGCCACAATCTACAAGGATGTCGTCATCTACCATCAGGGTGCTGGTGTGTCCGCCTCGTCGGCCACCGATGCCCCCTCCACAACCCAGAATGTGTATTTTCATGGTGTGTGAAGGGGAGTCTGACTTACATGACCGACTGAAGCAACCGGCCCATGTCCGCAGGGTTTTGAGTGGTTTTGATTCCACACGCTTCCATCACGGCCAGCTTTTCCTGAGCCGTCCCCTTGCCCCCTGAGATGATGGCCCCGGCATGACCCATACGCTTGCCCGCCGGCGCGGTTACTCCGGCGATGAAACCAACCACCGGCTTCTTGTTGCGGCATTCCTGGGCATACCACATTGCAGCATCTTCCTCATCGGATCCGCCAATTTCGCCGATCATCACCACGGCATCGGTATCGGGATCGTTCATGAACAGTTCCAGCACTTCCTTGTGCTTAAGACCATTCACCGGATCGCCGCCAATACCCACCGCCGTTGACTGACCTAGCCCTAGGTCGGACAGTTGGCCTACCGCTTCGTAGGTCAGCGTTCCGGAGCGAGAGACCACCCCGATACGTCCCCTCAGGTGGATATGACCCGGCATGATGCCAATCTTGATTTCGTCCGGCGTGATGATGCCAGGACAGTTGGGACCGCAAAGCACCGTCTTGCGACCTTCCTTTTTCATGCGATCCCTCACGGCCACCATGTCGCGCACGGGAATGCCTTCGGTAATACAGATCACGAGATCAAGGTCCGCTTCCACGGCTTCCCATATCGCGGCAGCCGCAAAAGGGGGCGGCACATAAATCACGGAGGCATTGACTCCCTGCTGCTGTTTGGCTTCCTTGACCGTGGCATAAATAGGAATGTTTTCAAAGGACTCGCCCGCTTTTTTCGGATTGACCCCCGCCACGAAACAGTGGGCCCCGTTGGCATATTGCTTGCACATCGTCGTGTGAAACTGCCCCGTCTTGCCGGTGATGCCTTGCGTGACTACTCTTGTATTTTTATTGATAAGAATCGACATAGTTATTCCTTAAGCATTGACAGCGGCGACGATTTTCTGCGCAGCATCGGCCATATCCGTGGCAGAAATGATGGGCAGGCCAGAATCCTTGAGAATTTGCTTGCCAATATCCTCGTTAGTACCCCGCATACGCACCACCAGTGGGACTGAAAGATGCGTCTCCCGTGCCGCCGCCACCACGCCGGTCGCAATGGTGTCGCATCGCATAATGCCCCCAAAAATATTGACCAGAATCCCCTTGACCTGGGGGTTGGACAGCATCAGTTTAAAGGCTTCCGTCACCTTTTCAGTCGTCGCACCGCCCCCTACATCGAGGAAGTTGGCCGGCTCGGCACCGAAAAGCTTGATGGTATCCATCGTCGCCATCGCCAGCCCCGCTCCGTTGACGAGACAGCCAATGTTGCCATCGAGGGAAATGTAGGAAAGGTCAAACTTGGAGGCCTCAATTTCAGCCGCATCCTCTTCATCCAGATCACGCAGGGCGACAATGTCTTCATGGCGATACAACGCATTGGAATCAAAGTTCATCTTGGCATCGAGTGCGATGACTTGACCGTCTCCCGTCACGATCAACGGGTTGATCTCAGCCAAGCTGGCATCGGTCTCCCAGAACGCCTTATAGAGGCCTTGCAGCATGACTCGCGCCTGAGCAATGGAGTTAAAGGGGACGCCGATTTTTGCGGCCACCTCATCGGCTTCGACATCGGTCAAACCGTCCACCGGATCAATAAATACCTTATGAATTTTCTCCGGTGTGTGAGCGGCCACTTCTTCGATGTCCATCCCCCCTTCAGAGGAGGCCATGAGGCACACACGCTGAGTCACTCGGTCGACCACCATGCCAACGTACAGTTCCTTTTTAATGTCGGCCCCTTCTTCGACCAGCAACCGACGTACCTTTTGACCTTCCGGCCCGGTCTGATGGGTCTTTAATTGCATACCCAAAATTTGAGACGAGTAAGTGCGCACTTCGTCAAGGCTCTTCGCCACCTTAACACCGCCTCCTTTGCCGCGACCTCCGGCATGAATCTGGGCTTTGACGACCCAGACCTTAGTGGCCAATTCTGCGCCTAATTTTTCAGCAGCCTGCACTGCTTCGGCGACCGTGAAACAGGGGAAGCCACGCGGGGTGACCACGCCAAATTTCCTGAGAATTTCCTTGCCTTGATATTCGTGGATCTTCATGAGGTTCCTTATGATTCACTATGGGAATGGCGATTCTAGCAAATATCCGGCTGGTAGAATCCCCCCATGAAAAGAACTCACTATAACTCGCTCCCTTCGGGGCCTGATCCTGCAGAACGACGCGACTGGGCAACCGTTCAATCGCTGTTGCCTTATCTCTTGGAATGGAAGTGGCGCATCTTCTTTGCGCTGGCCTGTCTTGTCGCCGCTAAATTGGCCAACGTGGCAGCTCCGTTTGCTTTCAAGGGAATTGTGGATACGTTCACGCCCCTTTCATCGCTGCCCTCCCAAGAACAAGTCATCCTGCTGGTCCCGGCCGGTCTGTTGGCCGCTTACGGCCTAGCCAGATTTTCTTCTTCTCTTTTTACGGAATTACGGGAGATCATCTTTGCCCGTGTCACCCAGCGAGCCGTTCGTTCAATCGCCCTTCAGGTGTTCGAACACCTGCATTCTTTGTCCATGCGTTTTCACTTGGAACGTCAAACGGGTGGGCTTACGCGTGACATCGAACGTGGCACCCGTGCTATCGGCAGTCTCATCAGTTATATGGTGTATTCCATCCTGCCAACTCTGATCGAAATTCTGTTGGTCTTGGGCATATTGATCGTTCGCTATGACAGTGTTTTTGCGTGGATCACCTGCGTCACGCTCGTCGTTTATATTGCTTACACCATCGCGGTCACCAACTGGCGCACCCATATCCGGCGCGAAGCCAACGAGATCGATTCCACCGCCAATAGCCGCGCCATTGATAGCTTGCTGAACTACGAAACCGTCAAGTACTTCAATAATGAACGATGGGAATTCGCCCGATACGATGCCCAGATGCAACGATGGGAATCGGCCATGGTCAAAACGCAGGTGTCCCTAGCCTGGCTCAATCTGGGACAAGCGACCATCATCGCCTGCGCCGCCACGGCGATGATGTGGCGCGCTTCGCAAGGCGTCGTGAATGGCAGCATGACCGTGGGGGATATTGTGCTGGTCAATGCCTTCCTGATTCAACTCTATGTGCCGCTCAACTATCTGGGGGTGCTTTACCGGGAAATTCGCCAGTCATTGACCGATATCGAACGCATGTTCGCCTTGCTTCACCAGAATCGGGAAGTACGCGATCCGCCCGATGCCACTGAGCTCACCGCTGGTCCCTGCGAAGTGAGTTTCGACCAGGTGAGTTTTTCCTATAACGACAACCGTCCCATTCTGTTCGATGTCAGTTTTACGATTCCACCCGGACGCACCCTAGCCGTCGTAGGTCAAAGTGGCTCAGGAAAAAGTACGCTGGCACGATTGTTGTTTCGGTTTTACGACATCAACGCAGGCACCATTCGCATCAAGGG